>JAVCCG010000026.1 GCA_030765605.1 Candidatus Alcyoniella australis | reverse complement strand
TTGAAAACTTCGGCAAGCCCAGCACCGTGGGCTGGCTGATCGACAGCTTCGGCATCTCGCCGCAAATGCCGCAGGTGCTGGTCAAGTCCGGCACCACGGCCCTGGTCTACAGCAGGCGCGAGCCGCGGGCCGACGTGCCCAGCGAGTTTGACTGGATCGGACTGGACGGCACGCGTATCACAACGGCGCATCTGCCGCGGATGTACTTCGCGGGCTACCCGCTGGCTCAAGATGAGCAACGCGGGCTCTACCAGCTGTGGCGCGTGCAAAAAGGATTGCGCAACCACGCGGCGGGCGACCAGCTGCTGGTGCCCGCGGGCGTGGACCACGGACGTCCCCAGTCGACCGCCAAACTGATCGAGCGTTGGAACGAGCTGCATCCGCAAAGCCCCTATCGGTTCAGCACGCCCGGCCGCTTTTTCCGCGCGCTGCGCGGCGCTCCGATGGCCGAGATGCACGGCGAGCTGGGTCCGGATCTCGCGGGCTGCTACGGCGCGCGGGTGCGCACCAAGCAGCTCAATCGCCGGGCCGAGGCTGCACTGCGCGAAGCCGAGTTCGCCGCGGCCTGGTCGCAGCGCCTGGGCAACGAGGATCGCAACGCGCAGCTCGATCCGGCCTGGGAACGCACGCTGTGCGGCCAGTTCCACGACGCGATCTGCGGCCCGCTGCCCGACCACGTTGCCGCGGAGGTGGACGCCGAATTCGAGCACGCCATCGCCCTGGCCCGAGAGGTGCGCGACCAATGCCTGGCCCAGCTGGCGCGCACGGCGCGCTGCGGGGAAGGCCCGTACAATTTCCTCGCGGCCAACCCGCTGCCCTTTGAGCGGCTGGAGCTGATTCGAATATCGTTCAACCCCTCCGAGGGCCAACGCCGCTTCCGCGTGCTCGACGATAAAGGCCGAACCCTGCCGCACCAGGTGCTCGCGGCCCGGCGCTACGCGGACGGCGGACTGGACGAGGTCAACCTGGGGTTCGTGGCAAAGCTGCCCGCCGCGGGCTGGCGCACGTTCAGCGTTGTCCCGGTCTCCGATCCGCCCGCGGGCGTGGAGGCCGCGGTGCAGGCGAGTCTCAAGCGGCTGCACGGGCCGCTGATCGAGGCGCAGTTCGATCCGCGCGATGGTCGGCTGCTGCGGCTGATCAGCGCTGATGGTTCAACGATCGAGACGCCCGGCGGCGGCCGTCTGGCCCTGCAGCGCGATCCGGGGAGCCTCTACTACGGCCTGCCGCTGGGTCGGCTGCACAACGAGCGCGGGCCCTATTCGGTGCGGCTGCTCGAGCGCGGGCCGCTGCTGGCACGACTGTCTGTCGAGGGCCGCATCGGCCACGGTCGCTTCCGCCGCATTTTCACACTGACCCACTGCCTGCCCTACCTCGAGGTCCAGACCGAGGTCGACTTCGCCGACCCGGGCCGCAGGCTGATCTTCCGGCTGCCGACCAACCTCAGTCACGCGGTGTGGCGCAACGAGGTGCCCGGCGGGTTCGTCGAGTGCAACGGCGGCGAGCGCCCGGCAGTGGGGGTCAGCGACCTGACCTCGCTGTGGGCCGGGGTCTCGCTGCTCAACTGCGGCGTGCCCGGACATCGCCGTCACGGCTCTGAGCTTCGTTCGTGTTTGCACCGCTCCACGGACAAGATCCACTTCTACCGCTCGGGCGGCGGCGCATTGGGCATCGGCGTACACCGCGCGCGACTGGGGCTGATGCCCCACGGCCCGAACTTCGCAGCGGCCGCACCCTGGCGCTGCGCCCTGCGCATGCTCCATCCACCGCTGGTCGTGCCGCTCGAGGCCGGAAGCGGCAAAAAGGGCGTGGCCCGCGACGGACTGCTCGATCTCGAGCCCGCGGCGCTGTGCCCGGACGCGCTGTATCGCGAGGACGGCGAGCTGGTGCTGCGCTTTCACGAGAGCGCCGGGAAAAAGCAGCAGGCGTCGGTGCGCCTGGGGCGTAAGCCCTCGTCCGCCAGGCTGACCGACCTGCTGGGCCGCGACACGCAAGGCCTCGATCCCGCCGCGGAGCTGAAGTTCCAGGTGGGCCCCTACGAGATCGTCACCCTGCGAATGCGCGATTGATTTCCCCCGTGCCGGGGGATGTTGTATTCTGGTCGGCAATGGCAGCCTACGTGGCATTACCGGAATAAAATGATGAGAATCGGCAACATCCTCGCCATCGTCACGCTGTGCATCCTGGTCGCGGCCGCTGCCGTTGCGGGCGATGATCTCTATCGACCGTGGAGCGGCGGCCTGCCCGAGGTCACGTCCAGCGAGTTCGATGCCGCGTATATCCAAAACATCGGCGCGCGCAACCTGGCCCAACTGCTGGCCGCGGTGCCCGGGATGATGCTCCACGAGGGAGATTTTCACGGCGCCAACGGCGAGAGCCACGTCATGGAGCGCTCCAGGCCGACCGGCGAAGTGCAGGTGCTGCTCGACGGCATCCCGCTGCTGGATCCCTACAGCAGTTCTCTGGACCTGGCCGACGTCAGCCTGGCCAATATCGAGCGCGTGCAGGTCGTGCGCTCGGCGGCATCTCCGCTGGCCGGTCCCGGCGGCGAGGCGGCGCTGGTCTACCTGTGGACCAAACCGGGCCTGGAGGGGTATCACGGCGGCGTGCAGATGCGCTACGGCTACCCCGAGCAAAGCGACGTGGCGCTTGACGTGGGATTCGGCAACCGCGGCCTGTCCAGCCGCGTGATCGGCGCGCACCACGATTCCACCGGCTTCATGCTGCCCCAGAGTTTCGAGACCGCGCCGCGCGAAAACGGCGGGATCCGCGAACAGAGCTATCGCAACAACAGCAACGCCTGGGCCAAGCTGGGTTACCGCTTCAACCCCAACGCCGGGATCGACGCCTCGGGCGGCTTTTGCACGGGCGATCGCGGCGTGCCGGTGGGGCTGGCCCAGCACGAGCCGTTGTGGCGGGCAGTGGAGGATCACACCCGCTGGCACGCGCGCCTGGGCGGCGAGCTACTGGGCGACGTGTTCTCGATCGGCGGCAATCTGGCCGTGCTCCACGAGCGCCAACGCGTTCCGCAGTACACGCGGCCCAACCGCGGCCTGCGGATCGACAATGAACGCTACGGTTTTACCCGTACCGGGGGCTCGATCTACCCGGTGCTCGACCTGGGGCGCTACTCGCGGCTGAGCGGCATGGCCGCGTTTTGGCTCGAAGACAGCACGCTGATCGACTTTCGTACGCGCGACACGCGGTTTGTCACCGCGGTGCAGGCCTATGCCCTGGAGGACGCAATCCGGCCCCACGAAAGCCTCTTGATTGCCGTGGGCGGCGGTGTCGAGACCAACCAGGGATTGTTCTCCGAGATCCTCGAGCTGCCGCCGATGATGGTCATGCCGCGCGGCAGGCTGATGCTGCGCTGGCAGCCCTGGGGCTCGCTGGCCCTGGTGCTCGGCGCCTCGCATCAACAGCAGGCGCCGGACCAGCGCCAACTGCTCGATCCCGACCAGGGCAACAATCAGCTCAAACCCGAGCGCTTCGACCGCATCGAGGCCGGCCTGGACTTCGGCGGGACGGAGATGGTCAGCGTGGGGTTCCGCACCTATTTGCTGGCCGCACGCGACCTGATTCGGCCGCGCGCCAGCTCGGGTCGCTTTCACAACGGCGCCTCGGCCGGGGCCACGGGCATTGAGGTCGAACTGGGACTGCGGCCGCTGAACGGTCTGAGCCTCAACGGCTGGCTGAACTGGACCGTGAGCAGCGAGCGTCCGGCCGGTCAGATGGGGCAAGGCCTGCCCTACGCACCCCAACTCGGCGTCGGCGGCCGCGCCGGCTATTTGGCGCCGTTCGGCCTCGGGGCCCAGATCGCGGCGCGCTACTACTCGGAATTCAGCGATCGCCCCGAGCCGCAAGCTGCCGAACAACAACGGCAATTGCTGCCCGAGCGGCTGATCGCCGACGCCCGGCTCTTCTGGCGTCACGGGTCGACCTTCGAGGTCTACATCGAATCCACCAACCTCTTCGACACCTACTACGAGACCACCCGCAAATTCCCCGAGCCGGGCCGGGCCTACGGCGCCGGACTGCGCCTGAGCTACTAGAAGCTTCCATTTGGGTTTCTTGCGAGGGTAGTTGACAAAACCCGATCAAAAGTCCGGGCCAGCGCAGGGGCTCTTGACAGCAGGGGATAATGGTAAATAGGATTAGCTGTTAAAACTATCTCTGCCTATCGACAATACAAGTGCAGCAAAAAGGTTGCAGCCTACGATTCCGGGAGGAAGGAACCATGAAACGTATTCAAGTTCTACTGTTCAGCGCTGCCCTGTGCTTGATGGTGGCGACCGGCGCGGTCGCACAGGAACAGGGAGTCTGGGAGATCGTCTACTCATCGGCCATGGCCGGCAACTCGGCGATGATGTACGTCGCGGCCCCGACCGCCGAGGACGTGTACACCGCCGGTCTGCATCAGGACAGCGCGTTGTCCATAGTCTACGCCTGGGACAGCCACAACGGCGGAACCAGCTGGTCCCCGATGTACCGCATCTCCATGGATGGCTCGGACCCGTGCAGCATGATGGACATGATGAGCTTCATGCTGGCCACGGACTTCACTGACGGCGACAACGGCGTAATCGTCGGCATGGGCGTGCCGCCGAGCTGTAAGGAACTGGGCATGCCGCTGTGCATGGCCTGCATCTTCATGCTCAAGGCAATGATAATGCATACCTCCGACGGCGGACAGACCTTCAACGAGGCCTCGCTGCCGGGCGTCAACGCGATCTTCAAGACCTTGCAGACCGTCGATTTCCCCACCGCTACGATCGGCTACGCGGCGGGCGCCCCGAACTATATCGTGGCCACCTACGACGCCGGACTGAACTGGGGCGAGCTGCCGATCATCGGCGACGACGAGGAAATGGGCATCAACGACATCTCCTTCTCCGACGCGCTCAACGGCTACGCGGCCACGGGCAACCTCGACCCTGAGGAGCCCGAGGACAAGGGCTACAACCTCGAAGATCCCGAGGATCTGGCCCTGGCCTGGTACGAGATGATCCAGTACATGCGCGACCCGATCTACCGCCTGAACTACAAGGCCGAAAACGGCCGCGGCAAGGGCGTCGACGGCAAGGTCTACCGCACCACCGACGGCGGTCTGAATTGGGACGTAGTGCTCTCCAACGCCAACGTCAGCTTCGGCAAGATCCACTCGACCGACGCGGATCACGCCTGGACGCTGGCCTGGCCGCGCGAGGGAACCGCGACCACCGACTACCTGTATTACACATCCGACGGCGGCGAGAACTGGGACCAGTTCGCCCTACCGCAGACCCTCGAGATCCCAAGCTTCCGCGGCTGGTCGGCCAGCGACCTGTTCTTCGTCGACGAAGATAAGGGCTTCATCGTCGGCGGCGGCGGCGCGGGCCTGGGCTATTGCTCGGTGATCCTGTTCACCGAGGACGGCGGCGAGAACTGGGAGCTCGATCCGTTCCGTGCCAAGTACCCGCTGCTCGGAGTCGACTTCTACAACTCCAAGCGCGGCTTCTCCGTGGGCATGAACCTGGCGGTAGCGCGTTACACCGGCCCGAATCTGGTTCCGGTGGCCGACGCGGGTGCAGATCAGGAAGTGCACGTGGGCGACACGGTCCAGCTCGACGGCTCGGAAAGCTACGATCCGGACGAGGATCCGCTGAACTTCATCTGGAGCCAGCCCGGCGGCCCGATCGCCGAAGTCGACAACACCACAATCGAGCTGCCCAGCTTCGAGGCGACCGAGGTCGGCGTGCTGACCTTCGAGCTGATCGTGACCGACGGCACCGCGATGAGCGTGCCCGACCAGGTCGAGATCAACGTGCTGCCCCCCGACGACGATGACGATGACGACGATGACGACGATTCGTCAGGCGACGACGACGATTCTGACAAGTCCAACCTGGGCGGCGGCTGCGGCTGCTAGCCTGGCTGTTAATTGACAGGCGCTAACGCGCCTTGCTATCGAGTCTGATCGGGGAACGAAGTATGATGCTTCGTTCCCCGTTTTTTATTCGGAGGTAGGTAATTGCTCTACCTGTTGCTCGGCGATCCGGTTGAACACAGCATCTCGCCTAAGCTGTACAAGGCGGCTTTCGGCTGGACCGGACTGGATCACGACTACCAGGCCCGGCGCGCGGCCAACGCCGCCGAGGCGCTGGGCCATTTACAGGACCGGCAAGTGGCCGGGGCCTCGGTGACGATCCCGCTCAAGTCCGCGCTGATCGAATCCATGGACGAGCTCGATCCGCTGGTTAAGCTGGCCGGCGCGCTGAATACGATCGTCAAGCGCGACGGCCGCCTTTGCGGCTGGAACACCGACGTGGCCGGACTGCTCGCGGCCCTGGGCTCCTATCGCGAGGAGCTGGCGGGCCGCAGCGCCGCGGTGCTCGGCGCGGGCGGCGCGGCGCGCGCCTGTCTGGTCAGTCTCGACCGTCTGGGCTTGGGCCGGGCCCTGGTGCTCGCTCGGCGGGACGAGGCCGCGGCCGCGCTGTGCCGCGATCTGGGCGGGCGACTGAGCATCGAACTCGAGCCGGGGCGCCTCGGGTCGCAAAGCGCGGCGCAGGAATTGGGCCGAGCCGCGTTGGTCTGCAACTGCACGCCGCTGGGCATGTGGCCGCTGGTCGACGCCGCACCGATCGACCCGGAGCTGATCGCCCCCGGGGCCGTGGTGTTCGACGCGGTCTACCGGCCGCGCGCCACGCGACTGCTGAAACTTTCCCGCGCCCGAGGCTGTCGCATTGTGGACGGGGCTGCGATGTTCCTGCACCAGGCGCTGCAACAATTCGAACTCTTAACCGGCGTGAAGCCGCCGATCGAGCGCATGTCCGCGCTGGTGGATCGGCTGTTGGACGAGAACCGCGATGATCGATGATCCGTGCCTGCTGCTGATCGGCCCGCGCGGCGCGGGCAAGAGCAGTGTAGGCCGTTTGGCGGCCGGGCTTAGCAGCCGCGAGCTGATCAGCACCGATCAAAGTATCGAGACCCTGGCCGGCACGGATATCGCGCACATCGTAGCGGAGCAGGGCTGGGACGAGTTTCGTCGCCTCGAATCGCTGGTAATCGCCGGGCTGGAGGACTGCCGTGGCGCGGTGATCGATTTGGGCGGCGGAGCTGTGCTCGATGGGGCCAACCGCGAACTGCTGGGCCGCCTCGGTCGCTATTTGTTGCTGCTGGCGCCGCCGGAGATTTTGGCCGGCCGCATCCACGGCGCTGCCCGACGTTCGCGGCCGAGCCTCACCGGCGTCGCAGACGCGGAGGCCGAGGTGCGGCAAGTGCTTGCAGGGCGGCTGGAGCTCTATCGCTCGCTGGCCGCGCTGGAAATCGACACCTCGCGGGTCGCCGTGCAAAGCGCTGCGCAATCGGCCATCGAACTGATGAACTGGAGGACCTCTTAATGAACAAGGCCCTGGCGACCGCGCTGCTGTTCGCGCTGCTGATCGCCCCGCCGGCGTGGGCCGGGTTCGCGCCCGCGCAAATCGAATTGCCCGGCGTGGTGCAGGAGCTGCTGGTGGCGCAGCTCGACGGCCGCGAGGGTCCCGAGCTGCTGCTGGTCTACATGCAGGGGCTGCGGCCCAACCAGAGCATCGGACTGCGCGTGCTGCGCGGAGACGATCCCCAGGCTGAGGCGTTGGCCGAGCTCACGCCGCCGCCGGGCGCTACGTTTTTCGACCTGGCCGATGTGGACGGCGACGGCGCGCAGGAACTGCTGTACCTCACCGGCCGTTCGGTGATTGCCCAGCCGGCCCTGGGCGGACCGACGCGCGAGCTGGTGCGGATCGATACTTTCGCTTTGGCCGCGGACGACGACTCGCTGCCGTTCCAGGACTTCGCGCGCGATTGGACCGGCGAGGGCCGCGATTCGCTGCTGATCCCGACCCGCGACTCGCTGGTGCTGTTCAAGCGCTCGGACGATGGCGGCTTTGAACGGGCCTGCGCTGTCGAGTTCGAGCTGCACGCGGACAACGTGTCCCAGGGCCAGGACAGCTACAACTGGGCCTGGGGCAGCTACGAATCGCACCTGCTGGTTCCGCTGATTGCGCTGGTCGACGCTGACGGCGACGGGTTGCGCGATTTGACGTTGACCCAGCGCGACACCGTGCGCGTGCACTACGCCCAACGCGGCGAGCAGGGGATTGTGTTCTCGCAGCAGCCGTCGATCCAGCGGCGTTTCGCCGTGCTCACCGAGCAGGAGCAAAAGCTGAACAACACCGCGGTGCGCGTCAATCTCACCCAGATCGACGCCGACGGTCGGGCCGACGCGGTGGTGCTCAAATACGGCGGCGGGCTCAAGGACATGCGCTCGAGCCTGGCGGTGTTCCGCGGGATTGAGGGCGGCTTCTCGCAATCGCCGGACTTCGCCCTGGAGTCGCAGGGCGTGGCCTCCAACGCCCAGGTGATCGACATCAACGCCGACGGCCGCGACGATCTGGTGCTGCCCTACGTCAAGATCGGGCTGTTCGAGATCGCCTCGGCGCTGCTCACCGGCGCCATTGACGTGGACTACAACGTCTACCTGTTCCGCGCCGACGGCCTGTATCCGGCAAAGCCCGATCTGAGCGTCAGCGCCAAGTACCTCGCCGACTACCGTAGCGGGATCTCGCTGGTGGGCATCAACCCCGACTTTGGCGGCGACTTCAATTCCGACGGCCGGCGCGACCTGCTGTTCGGCCTGGACAAGCAACGCACCGCGATCAGCCTGGGCCGCAATTCTGAACCGCTGTTCGACGACCCCGACCTGACGATCGAGGTCGAGCCCTCGGTGCGCGTGCTGATCCGCGACTTCAACGGCGACGGCCGCGACGACCTGATCTACCTCTACACCTTTGAACCGAACCTGGAGCGAGTGGTCAAGCTGTTCGCCAACGATGGTCAATGGTAAGTTCGGTGCGATGAGCGCCGGGAACCAACAGCAACAACCGATCGGACACGTCTGCCTCGGCGTCTTCCTGGTGGCGATGGCCACGCTGATGCTCGAGGTCGCGCTGACCCGCGTGTTCTCGGTGACGATGTGGTACCACTTCGCGTTCGTCGCCGTGTCGCTGGCGATGTTCGGATTGGCCGCGGGCGGCGCGCTGAACTACGCGCTGTCCGACCGCATCGACCCGGCGCGCACTAGGCGCTATCTGGCGCTGGGCGCGCTGCTGCTGGCCTGGTGCGTGCCCGGGGCCTACCTGTGGCATTTGGGCGTACCGTTCGTCTTTCGCAAGAGCTTCCCGGGAATGATCAACGTCTTCCTGGTCTACGCCGGGCTGGCCGTGCCGTTCGTTGTCTCGGGATTCACGATCTCCCTGGCCCTTGCGCGCTATCCGCGACAGGTGGGCACGATCTATTTCAGCGACCTGCTCGGCGCCGGACTGGCCTGCCTGGCCGTGGTCGTGCTGATGCACCTGATGCCCGCGCACCAGGTGATCGTCTGCGCCGGGCTGATCGCCCTGGCCGCGGCCGCGGCGTTTCGGCCCGCGGGATCGCGCCGTGCGCCGCTGTGGTTCAGTGCGTGCGCGCTGGCGCTGCTGCTGCTGCTCAACGGACGATACGGCCTGCTCGAGCCCGACTTCATTAAGGGCGAGGTGCGGCCAGCGCCCGAGTACAGCGGTTGGAACTCGTTTTCGCGGGTGGTGGTCGATCAGGTCGGCGAACCGGACACGCCGCTGCCGCCCTTTGGCTGGGGCATGTCCGCGAACTGCCCGTATCTCGAGTCCGGGCGCAAGCTGGCGCGGATCGACTCGTCGGCCGCCACGCCGATTACGCGTTTTAACGGCGACCTGAGCGAGCATCAGTACCTGGCCTGGGACGTGACCAACCTTGTGCACCACGTCAAGCACGATGCCGACGTGCTGGTGATCGGGGTCGGCGGCGGACGCGATCTGCTCTCGGCAATGTACTTCGACCAACGCTCGGTCACCGGCGTGGAGATCAATCCGCTGTTCGCCAAAATCTCGTTGCAGGTCTACCCCGACTATTCCGGCGCGTTGTTCTCCGAGCGCTATCCGGGCGTGCGGGTTGTGATCGACGAGGGGCGCAGCTTCCTGCAGAAGAGCGGCGCGAGCTACGACATCGTACAGATGTCGCTGGTCGACACCTGGGCCGCCACGGCCGCCGGCGCCTTCGTGCTCTCGGAGAACAATCTGTACACCGTGGAGGCGTTCCAGGACGTATACCAGCGGCTCAAGCCCGGCGGGATCTACTCGATCTCGCGCTTTACCTGGGAGCCACCGCGCCAGACTCTGCGCGTGGTCTGCCTAGCGCGCACGATGTTCCAGCGGCTGGGCCTGGACGACTTCGAGCGCAGCATCGCGGTGGTCAACAACGCCAACGTGGCCGACGGGCCGCACGGCACCTCGTCGGTATTAATCAAGCGCGGGCAATTCAGCGAACAGGAGATCGCGGCCATCGAGCAAACCTGCGATCAGATGAGCTTCACGCCGATCTACCTGCCGGGCCGCGACAACCCGCCGGGCCCCTACGTCGATCTGATTACGGTGCGCGACCTGGACCAATTCATCGCCGATTATCCCTACGACCTGACGCCGAGCAGCGACGACTCGCCGTTTTTCTTCCAGATGATCAAACCCGTTGACGTGCTGCGCTCGGGCTTCGGCCTGCGCTACCGGCCCTATCAAAGCGGCACGGGCCAGGCGTTCAACTACCGCGCGGTGTTCCTGCTGTTCGCCCTGCTGCTGGTCTCGTCGATCCTGGTGCTGATCTTCGTCTTCGGCCCGCTGTGGCTCAAGGCGCGCCGCAACGCCGAACGGATTACCAACCGCGCGGGCTTCCTGGCCTACTTCTGCTGCCTGGGTCTGGGCTTCATGCTGGTCGAGATCCCGCTGTTGCAGCGCTTCATTTTGCTGATGGGGCACCCGGTCTACTCACTGACCGTGATCCTGTTCTCGCTGCTGGCCTTCTCAGGCATCGGCTCGGCCCTGACCACGCGCATGGGCGCCAACCCGCGACGCGCGCTGCGTTTTGTACTGCTGGGTCTGGCCGTATTGCTGGCACTTTACATCCGACTGCTGCCCGACCTGATCTACCTCTGCATCCACTGGTCGACCCCGGCCAAGGTGGTGGTGGTCGCGGCGTCGCTGCTGCCCGTTGGATTACTGCTGGGCATGCCCTTCCCCCTGGGAATTACAATCATGGGCGAACGCTCGGCCGGACTGATCCCCTGGGTCTGGGGTGTCAACGGCGCAGCCGGCGTGCTGGCCTCGGTGCTGGCCGTGGCCGTGGCACTGATCGCCGGGTTCTCCGTGGCCCTGACCTGCGGCCTGGCGTGCTACCTGATCGCCCTGGCCGTCACCCTGAGCTTTCCCAAGCGGCCTTGAGCCTCGGCAGAACACGCGACAAGCAGCGCCGGCTATGAGCCGGGGCAAAACTCGCGGATTACGCTGTTAGTTGACCAACGATCCGTCCCGTGTCGCGGAGATCATCGTTGAAATACGTGCAAGGTCCGCTTGCGAGTTTTAGTGCAGCTCCAAGCTGCCTCAACGGTGCCTAGAAATTTACCCCCCTTTGGAACTTTTTCTGCCAGGCGGTCGTCAATATAGACAAAACCCTGGAGGTGTTGTGATGGCGAAGCGGATAGCCGCTCTGGTAGTGATCTACGTTGTGGTCAGCGTGGCCTGGCTGGTGTTGGGCACGGTGACCCTGACCCGCTCCAACTCTTTCTCCGCGCGGCTCTCCGAAGAGGTCGCCGGGCTATGGGGCGAACCGCAGGCGCAATACGCGCCCGAGGTCGAGTTCGGCTGGTGGACCACGCGCATTGAGCGCGAGAGCGTCACCGATCCGCAGACCAACCGCACCCAGGTCGTAAGCAAAGAAAAGCGCGTGTTCGAGCGCCGTCCTGTGCTGCTGGACTCATCGCAGATCGATGTGGCTTTTGACCTGCAACACCGGCGCAAGGGCCTGCTGTGGTACGCGACCTATGGGGTGAGTTTCAACGGCGAGTACAGCTACACCCACCCGGACGAGCAGGACGGCTTCCTGATTATCACCTATCGCTTTCCGACCATGCGCGCCTCGTACGACGAGTTCACGTTCGAGGTCAACGGCCAAAGCGATGCACAGGTCACGCCGGTCTCTTCGGGCGGCGAGAAGGTCATCGTCGAGCAAGTGCCGATCAAGCAAGGCGATCGCGTGCCGTTCAACATCAGCTACACCAGTCGCGGCCTGGATTCCTGGCGCTACGCCCTTGGCGACAACGTCAACCGCATCAAAGACTTCAACCTGACGATGCACACCAACTTCAAGGCCATCGATTTCCCGGACGGTTCGATGTCGCCCACGACCAAAACCGCGGTCGGCGACGGCTGGAACCTGGACTGGAGCTTCGCCAGCCTGATCTCGGGATTCAACATCGGCATGGAGATGCCGCACAAGCTCAACCCCGGGCCCGTGGCCTCGCAGATCAGCCTGTTCGCGCCGGTGAGCCTGCTGTTTTTCTTCGTCTGGATGTTCGTGATTTCGCTGCTCAAGGGCATCGACCTGCACCCGATACACTACCTATTCCTCTCGGCAGCGTTCTTCGCTTTCCATCTGCTGATGACCTACACCGTAGATCACGTGGGCCTGCTGACCTCGTTCCTGCTAAGCTCGGCGGTCTCGCTGTTCCTGGTGGTGAGCTATTTGCGGCTGGCCGTGGGATTGCGCTTCGCCGCGCTGGAGGCCGGGCTGGCCCAGATCGTCTACCTGATACTGTTCTCCTACGCCCACTTCTATAAGGGCTGGACCGGCTTGATCGTGACCATCGGCTCGATCGTCACGCTGTTCGTGATCATGCAGCTCACCGGCCGCATCAACTGGAATGAGAAATTCACGCGCAAACGGCCCGCTCCACCGACTCCGCCCCCACCGCCGCAGCCTACGCAAGGCTGATCGCAAGACAGCCGCACGCACAAAAAAGCCCGGGGGCCGATGCTCCCGGGCTTTAGTTTCCAGCTATTACGACCGAGTAGATTTACTTTTTATCCGGGCAGTGATAATTATGTCATATCTGAATTTTTTATTCTTAAACATATGTCGAGGCTGCTGTGTCGTATCTTCGCAAGCGTTTGCAGGAGTTCGATCAGGGTTCCGCATTAAAGCTCTACCCGAGTTTTCAGACCGTTGAGCAGCTCGCACAGCGCTGGATCAGCGCGATGCCTGACGACGGAGCCAGCCACTCGGGCCTGACGCACATTCAGAACGTCGAGCGAATCTGCAACGACATCATCAAGGGCGACAGACAAGCGATCCCCCTGAACCAGGTGGAGATCTTCATCCTGCTCTGCTCGATCTACCTGCATGACATTGGGCGGATGTATAAGAACCGCTACAAAAGCAGGAAACGGGAGGCGGTGGACGACTATTTATTTGATGAGGACGGCACCTATATCGCTCCTAAAGCTCGATCGCTACAAAAAATCGAGCGAGCCATCGATGCCCTGACTCAAGAGATAGCCAAAGATACACAGGAAAAGAAAGCCGCCATCACAGAGAAGCATCTGGACCAAAACATCAAAGATGCGCTCGACGGCGAAGCGGACCCACATCACGCCTTTTACTCGTACTATTACATTCTGATGCACCACAACGAGATGGGGCTGTTCGACGAGCATATCGCTCAACAGGTCGCGCTGGTTTCGCTGCTGCACGAGCGCAAAATCGCTGACAAGCTGCTAAGCACGATGTTCCTGGACAATGTATGCGTCGAGCGCTTCGGCCCGCTGCGCATCGCCTGGCTGGGCGCGATCCTGGCCCTGGCCGACGAAATGGACATCTCATACCATAGGACCCTGCCCGAGTTCCTAATCAAGGACCTGTTTGCCTCACAAACCGCTACCAAGAAGGCTGATCTACGCCAGCAGATCGTCGGCTGTACGATCGACCTGACGAGCCGCTCGCTGCTGGTCTTCCCCTCGGAAAAGCTCCTATCAAAAAAGGGTGTGTTGCTCCAAAAGTTCATCGAAGACCTGCAAAACAAGATGAGCCTGATTAAAACCTGGTGGCCGATCTACAAACAAATGGACCTCGAGATCCGCGCCTGCCGCGTCTCGTTCAACGGCCACCTGTTCAAGTCGGTAGAAGGCAATTTGCGTTTAGCTCTCGAGCCCAACCTGGCGCAGTACAAGCTGTTAAACGTGATCAATGCGATGTTCCGGCTGCGCTTCGGCGTGTTCGGCAAAAGCTATTTCTCGTGGCAAATGCT
This sequence comes from Candidatus Alcyoniella australis, assembly GCA_030765605.1. NCBI lineage: Bacteria > Candidatus Lernaellota > Candidatus Lernaellaia > Candidatus Lernaellales > Candidatus Alcyoniellaceae > Candidatus Alcyoniella > Candidatus Alcyoniella australis. The sequence continues at coordinate 10,039 of JAVCCG010000026.1, read as the reverse complement.
CTCCAACGAAAGCGGCATCCACGACATCGAACAATTGAAAATGATCGCCCGCAGGCTCGAACGGCTCTCCGGCCTGTGGAGCAGGCCCTTAAGGGACGAGGCCGAGCAGCATCCCTCAGACCCGCTGATCCCTGAATACTTTAAAAACAACAACGATAAATTCATTCTGCGAATTGTGCCGATGGACGGCGAATGGACGTTGAACATCGTTTTGCCTGAAAAACCTTCTAACCAGAAATCGAACGACAACCAGGTCGAGACTGTGAAAACGCAATTCGTCACGGCCCTGAAATCCCTGTTCGAAGAGGAAGCGGACAATGGATAACAGTATAAAAGATCCCGACTCGATGGTAATCGACACGGGTATCAACACCCTCAACGGCCTGCTCGACGAGCTGAGCGAGGACTGCAAGCCCAGGGGAATCGTCCTGCCCGGAACGGACATGGCTGCAGGCGATCCTTTCTGGAGTTGGTTCAACCAAGGAGTCACGGTGTTGCTCAAGGGACCGGCCGGACTGGGCAAATCGACACTGGCCCTTGAGATTCTGTCCAAGGCTTTCCTCGCCAAGTGCGATATCAAAGGCCAATGTCTATCGGACCACGTCCGGGATAAAGGAGTATGCGTCTATTACTCCATCGAGCAGGCTCTCACGCCGCTGATCGAGGTCGGTCGACGCATGATCTGTGAAAAGCTCAAGGGTCCAAAACCAAAATATGCCATGTTGGAGAATTACCAGCTGATCGCTAAATCCGAGGGCTCGATCCCGCTACCGGACGAGACCGAGCACCGTCGGCTGCTGTTTGAAAAAGTGGTCGAGGATGCACAAGAGCAGCGCGTGGTGCTTTTTCCCAAGCTCTCGCCACGGTTTCTCGAGGAGGGAGATCAGCCGGCTGACAACGTTTTCTGGCAGCGCTTCAAACAGATCTCGCGCCTGATCGAGGAATCGCGGGCCGGCAGCAAGAAACTCGACCGAATCCTGGCGATTGTCGTAGACAGCCTCAACGTCTTCTCGTGCAATCCGCTGACCCGCGAGCAGCTCTACCGCATCTTCACCCTCTTCTCACGCCACGTTCCCCTGAGCATTTTCCTCTACGAGCAGGATCAATCCTCGCTGGACAACGGCTCGTCGCCGCTGATCTCCGACGTCGAATTCCTGGCCGATATCGTTATCACCCTCGACTGGGACGAGCGCTCAGAATACAAGGTCAAGATCATCGAAATCACCAAGAGCCGCTACCAGCGCCACGTGTTCGGCAAGCATCCCTTTAAAATCAGAGTCGATGATCCCGTGTTCAGAATTTTCGTCTCAATGCACCACCAGATCATTCAGGCCAAGCGTAGAAAACAATCAGAGAAGGAAGACCAACAGAATACAAGCAACAGCCAAGGGAAAAGCGTCGTCTCATTCGGCATCAGCGAGATCGACAAGCTGATCTACGATAATGCCGATAAAAGAAATGCCGAAGAGTTCGAACGCGACGGGTGCATCATCCTCGAGGGCGAGCGCGGCACACACAAGTTCGCCGTGGCCATGAACTACCTGTTCGATTCGGTGCGCAACGGCAAGGACGCCGTGGTCATCAACCTCGGGGAGCGGGTCGACATCAAACGCATTCCCCAGGAGCTGGATGGCCGGATGACATTCACGCCCCCCCAAAGGACCATTGCGCAGGACAAGTTCGAGATCACCGCCTACACCCGAGGCTGCAAAAAAGGCACCCTGCACATCCTCGACTTCGACCCCGGGTTCTTGCTCGCAGAGGAATTCATCGGCATCTTCGACGAGTTTATCGAAAAGCACCCCAATATCGAGCGCGTGCTGTTCAACAGCACGGCCCACCTGCCCCTACGCTTCCCGCTGCTGCACGCCGAGCGGATCTTTATGCCGATGCTGATCAATTATTTAAAGGAAAAACACATCGGATCGTTGTTCATCGCGGTCAACGGCCCAGGGGCCGACGATCAACTGCTGTTCGGACTGCGGGCCATGGCCGACATCATCATCAAACTCGGGATCATCGACCGCACACGCTATCTTGTAACACCGCAAAATACTGTTTATTTGCCCAAGAAATGGAAAACCGACATCCGTCAAAAGGCAATGACGATCTCGGTAGAGAACATCACGGGCAAGGTCTACAAGAAGGACTGGCGCCTGGTGTTCATCGAGTACTGCATCTCAGACGATCCATCACAGAAGCCCTTTAACTTGTTGCACCTGGTGCCGTACACCCAGAAGTACATCGGGCGGCAGCCGCTCCTTAGACGCGGCGTTACATGAACTTCTTGATAAACCCGAGAATGCCCTGTTTCCAGGCCACGCGGTGGGTGACGCCCTCGGCTCCGGCCAGCTCGTGTTTGTGGTCCAGGTACCACTGGTGGGAGCGGATCAGCGCCTGGGCGTTGGAGTACTTGGGCTCCCAGCCCAGCACCTTTTCGGCCTTTTCGATGGAGACGAACGAGTCCTTGTCGGCCGTGCCGTAGACCCACTTGTACAGCGGCGAGATGCGCAGCATCCAGAACAGCTCGAGCACGAGCTTGACCAGCCAGGCCGGGGTGCGCATCACCCGCGCGCCGCTATTGGCGTAGGCGCACATCTCGCCCACGTCCTGGTTGACCGTGTGAAATTCCTTGGCGCCGACGTTGAACGTATCGTTGACCTTTTCGGCCGGACCGCTGAGCGCGAGCTGGATCGAGGAGACCAGGTCCTCAACCTCGAGCAGTTGGTAGCGGTTCTTGCCGTTGCCGATGATCGGGATCTTCTTGCCGCTCTGGACCCAGTCGTAGAGGATCTGGAATACGCCCAGGCGTCCGGTACCGATGAAGGTCTTGGGGCGGATGATCGGCACAATCAGCCCTTTGGAGCGGTATTCGACGCAGATCTGCTCGGCCTCGATCTTCGATTCGCCATAGGGGCCCACGCCGACCAGCGGATCGTCCTCGTAAATCGGGTGCTTCTCGGGCACGCCGTAGACCGCGGTGGACGAGACCAGCACCACGCGCTCAACGCCGCAATGCTTGGCCGCCTCGAGCACGTTGCGCGTGCCCTGGACGTTGGTGCTGTAGATGTCCTCGGGCTTCCACAGCGGCAGGGCGGCCGCGGCGTGGGCCACGAGCCCTCCGCCCGCGAACAGCGCCTTGAGCGCATCGAGGTCGCGGATATCGACCTTATGGAAGCTGGTTTTGGCGGGATATTCGTTCTCGACGAAGTCGGCGACATCGAGCGCCACGATCTCGTCGTAGTGCTCGGCGAGCTCGTTGCAGATATGGTAACCCAGAAACCCGGCCGCTCCGGTAACGATCAGTCTCATCGCAGTCTCCTCAACACTTATGGTCGAATTGCCTTATGCGGCAGACCCGCCGCGATGTCAAGTCACGGCTTGCCAGGGCTCGGCCGATCGTCTAGCCTAGGCGACCTTTGATCGAGGTTCCCGATGGTTCCCGGCCTTTGCTTCTACAACAAGCGCTACGAGTTCGGAGCGCGGCTGGACTCCGTCCAGGGGGACGGCTCACGCCTGCACTTTCACGTGCTCACGGCCACGGGACGCAAGGTTAAAATCAACCAAAACAAGGTGGTATTCGAGTTCGCGCTCGACGCCCCGGCCCAGGATCAAAGCGCTATCCGCCGCGTCCTGGCTCAGTTCGACGCGCAAGCCCGCGAACTGATGGAGCAGATCGACCTCGACCTGCTGTGGGACAGCGTGGTCGGCGGCAGATTCAGCCTGGCGCAGATGGCCCAGACCTGGTACGGCGAGCAGCCCGGCGGCGTACAGATCGCGGCGCTGCTCAGGCTGATCCTGGAGCACCCGATGCGCTTCAGCCTCTCCGGCGACCGGGTCGATGCGGTGGACGACGCCACGCTGCAAAAACGGATCGAGACCAAACAGCGCAAGGAGCAGGCGCGGCTGCTGATCGAGGAGGCGCTGCCGGTATTCAACGCCCTGGCCGACGGCCGCGAGGGCGCACGGCAGGCGCTGGAGCAGCTTCAGGGGTCGAAGCGTTTTCTCGACGCGCTGTGGCAGCGGCTGCTGGAGAACGAGCTGCACGACGAGATCGACCTGGGCTTCCTCAAGCGCTTCTGGATCGGCGAGCAGGCCAACGAGCGGGCGATCGCCGCACTGACCGCCGCCGGACGCGAGATCGACCTGATCGAGCTGACCCTCTCGCGGCACGGACTGCGCACCGGGTTCAACGCCAAGGTACTCGAACAGGCTCAGCAGCTGGCCACGGCTCCGCTGTCGATCGAGGGACGGCGCGACCTGCGCGGGCTGACCACGTTCAGCATCGACTCCGAGACCACGATGGACTACGACGACGCGCTCTCGGTTCAGCGCGACGGCGACCAGCTGGTGGTCTGGGTGCACATCACCGACGTGGGCGAGCTGATCGAACGCGACAGCGAGCTGGACCTGGCGGCCAAGCGTCGCATTGCCACGCTCTACCTGCCCAACGTGATCCACCCGATGCTGCCCGAGAGCCTGTGCTTCGACCGGCTGAGCCTCAATCAGGGCCAGGATCGCGCCGCGCTGAGCTTTTTCATGCGCTTTAACGCACAGCTTGAGCTGCTCGAGTTCGAGCCGCAGTCCAGCGTGATCTGCGTGGACCGCAACCTGGACTTCGACTCCACGGCCGAGCTGATGCAGGGCGGCGACACGCCGATCGGCGAGGCGCTGCTGCTGCTCGAACCACTGCGCAAGCTGCTGTGGGAAAACCGCCAGGCCGCAGGCGCCGCGGTCTTCCCCGGCATGGAGACCAAGATCTCCGTGGATGCCCAAGGCCGCGTGCAGATCGCCCTGCGCGACCGCGACGCCTCGGGCTCGCGCCTGGTCGAGGAGCTGATGATCCTCACCAACCACCGGGCGGCCAAGCTCTGCGCCCAGTGGGAACTGCCCTCGATCTATCGCGTGCAGGAACCGCGGACCGTGGGGCACCGCCCCGGACCCAGTATCCTGACCCTTGAGCCGGGACCGCACGTGAGTCTGGGAGTCACACCCTACTTCCAGATCACCTCGCCGATCAGGCGCTATCCAGACCTGATCATGCAACGCCAGATCACGCACCACATCGCCCACGGCCAGACAGCCTACGCCGACCGCAGCGAGCTGCTGACCCTGGCCAAGCAGGCCGAGAGCGAGCTGCTGGCAATCCGCGATGTCGAGCAACAGATCAAGCGCTACTTCACCCTGGTCTTTTTCGAGCAGAACCCGGACCGGGAATACACGCTGCGAGCGATCAAGCCGCTACGCGACCGGCCCGACATCCAGCTGGTCCAGGTCGAGGAAGTGCTGCTGCGCACGATAATCGAACTGGGTGCGGGCGTGGAGCCGGGCAGCAAGCGGCGGGCCCGCGTCGAGCGCGTGCAGCCGCAGACCGGGTTGGTCGAATTCCGAACGTTAGACTAAATTACTCGGCCGGCATTCCTAAAATCTGACGAAAGCCCGCGTCGCTGACCTGGAGCGATGCGATCTGCGCCTGACCGGCAAGATCGATCTCGGCCGATACGCCCTTGGCGCGGGCAGCCTCGCGCATGTACTTGATGAAATCGATCTCAGCCAACACCAGCACCCACTTCTCAGCACCGCGTTTGTTGTAGACGACCACCAGCACCTCGGTCCCCTGATCCAGGGGGATGCGGTCGATCTCGAGTAGTTCGCCGGAGAGTCGATAGCTCTGTTGCTTGTCGCCGTGGTTCACGCTGACCGCGATCTGCTCGCCCTGGGGCTCGATCGCGTAAGAGGCGTCGCCGAGAAAATGCAGGCTGGTCCTTGGGTAGAACTGAATCGATCCGGAAGCGGGCGTTGCCGGCGCGGGCGTGGTCTGGGCCGCGACCGGCAGGGCGAGGATCAACACGATCAACAGCGCGAACAGGATGCGTGGCATAACGACCTCCATCTGATGCGCTGTGTAACATGCCCCTTTCCAATGGGTCAAGGAAACCCCCGGATTGTGGACACTGGACCGGCGGACTACTAGGATATTCCAAAGTTACAGTCAGACCATAATTACCTGGAGCGCTTCGATGCCGCTTGGATTCGAACCGTACAAAATAAAAGCCGTGGAATCGATCCCGTTGACCACCCGCGCCCAGCGCGAGAAATATCTGCGGCAGGCCCATTACAACCTGTTCTCACTCAAGGCGCGAAACGTGACCATCGATCTGCTGACCGACTCGGGCACGGGCGCGATGTCGCAGATGCAGTGGAGCGCGATGATGCGCGGCGACGAGTCGTACGCCGGGGCCCAGAGCTTTTTCAACTTCGAGCGCTCGGTGCGCGAGATCACCGGCATGCACCACGTGATCCCGACCCACCAGGGCCGCGCCGCGGAGAACCTGCTGTTCTCGGCGCTGGTCGAACCCGGGCAGCTGGTGCCGAACAATACGCACTTCGACACCACCGAGGCCAACGTGCGCCACAAGGGCGGCGTGGCGCTCAACCTGCCGTGCCGCGAGGCGCACGACCCGGACTCGCGCGCGCCGTTTAAAGGCAACATGGACTGGCGCGGGCTCGATCGTCTGCTGCGCGAACAGGGCCGCGAGCGCGTGCCGCTGGTGATGGTCACAGTAACCAACAACTCGGTAGGCGGTCAGCCGGTGAGCCTGGCCAACCTGCGCCGGGTGCGCGAGGTCTGCGACCGTCACGGCGTGCCGCTGTACCTCGACGCCGCGCGCTACGCTGAGAACTGTTGGTTCATCAAGCACCGCGAGCGCGGCCAGGCCAAGCGACCGCTGCTCGAGATCGCCCGAGAGCTGTTCGGCCTGGCCCACGGCGCGACGATGAGCGCCAAGAAGGACGGTCTGGTCAACATCGGCGGTTTTTTAGCCACGCGCAGCAAGCAGGTGGCGCGCAAGGTCACCGAGGTAATGGTTGTGATCGAGGGCTTCCGCACCTACGGCGGGCTGGCCGGCCGCGATCTGGAGGCCCTGGCCGTGGGCCTGCGCGAGGGGCTCGAAGAGTCCTGGCTGGACTGCCGCATCGGCCAGGTGGAACGCCTGGCTAAAAAACTCGACGACGCGGGTGTGCCGGTGCAGCTTCCGGCGGGCGGTCATGCGGTGTTCATCGACGCCGCGCGCTTTGCGCCCCACGTGCCGCCGTTGCAGTTCCCGGGCCAGTCGCTCTCGTGCGCGCTGTACCTGGAGGGCGGCGTGCGCACCAGCGAGATCGGCTCGGTGATGTTCGCCAGCCGCGACGAGCAAAGCGGCGAAGAGCTGCCCGCGCCCATGGAGCTGGTGCGGCTGGCAGTGCCGCGCCGGGTCTACACCGACAACCATCTGGACTACGTGGCGCAGGTGGTCATCGCGGTTCACAAGCGGCGCGCCGAGCTGCGCGGTTTGCGCCTGAGCTACGCGCCGCAAAAGCTGCGTCACTTCCTGGCCCATTTCAAACCGATCTGACTCCACGACTTACCGAGGTCTGCGATGAGAAAACCGCTGCTGCTTTTATCGGCGTTGCTGGTCGTGGCGCTGTGCGCGTCCGTTGCCCATGCCAAGCAGGTCGAGGTCTTCCCCGGCGAGCCCTGGCCGTTGAACGAACCGCTGCCCCTCTCGCAGTACAGCTTTTTCCCCGACGAGCGCGAGATGTTCTCCATCAGTTGGTTCGTGCTCGCCGACCTGGACGACGGCGGCGCGCTTTTTTGCAACGTGATGATCACCAACATCGGCATCGGCGACCAGAAGGCCACGGTCGACGTGACCTGGATCGACCCGCAGGGCGAAGATCACTTCGTGCGCCAGGAGTTCGACGACAAAGCGTTTGAGGCCTCCACCGAACGCTTGGATATCAAGGTCGGCCAGAGCTTCCTCAGCGGCGACTACCCGAACTTCCGGCTACGGGTCGCCCAGCAGGAGATGGTCGTGGACGTCAAGCTGCACGCCGTGGTCCCCGGCTGGCAGCCCAACTCCAGCTTCGTCTTTTTCGACGGCGACAAACAGAAGTACTACAGCGCGCGGGTGCCCGTGCCCATGGCCGAGCTTACGGGAACCGTGACCCTCGAGGGCAAAACGCACCCGATCAGCGGCCGGGCCTATCTGGACCACGCGCCGGTATCGATGCTGCCCAACCAGTACTCGGATCGCTGGCAGAGCCTGCGCAGCATGAGCGGCGAGTACACCATCGACTATCTCGAGTTCCGGCTGCCCAAGCAGTACGGCGCGGGACTGGCGACCTGGATCATCGTTGCCCAGGGCTCGCAAATTGTGCTCGCCACCACCGCGGCCGCGCTGCAGCCCTCGGACTGGGTCGTGGACCAGGCCACGGGCCTGAAAAAGCCGATGCGCGTGGGGTTCCAGGCCGCGGCCAACGGCTGGTCGATCAGCGGCGAGGTGCGGGTGAAAAAATTGATGGAGTACATCGACATCTTATCCAAGCTGAGCTTCATCGAACGCACCGTGGCCGGGCTTTTCGCCCAAAGCCACGTCTGGCGCTTCCGCTGCGACGTCACGGCCACGCTCAGCGCGCCCGACGGCACGCAGATTCAGATATCGCAGCCGGGTATCAGCGAGGTGCTCTACATCGGCAAGTGAGCCCGACCGGCGATCAGCTCTTGTCGTCGTCGAGCTCGGGGTAGAGTTCCTTAAGGCACGTCGGGCACAACCCGTGGGTAAAGGTTTCGACCTGCCGCCAGTAGCCCTGGTCGTCGCGGATGCTCTTGCGCTTGGAACAGATCGGCAGCAGCCCGTGCAGCCGCTTCACCTGCTCCAACGTCTGCTGCGTCATGTTCAGCGGCTGCCCCGGATACGGGTCGTGGATCGGTCGCCTCTTGCCCGTTTTATTCCTTCCGATCAGCCAATCCGTTGAAGTCGCTGATTCTCACGACGTGCTCGTAAGGCACGACTGGCGTCGGGCTGTGGATCGTATCGAGCAGCACCACGATCGCCTCGGGAAATGTATCAGCAAATAGGTTGATATTTCCCGGTTCATTGTCAAATGCGGCAAGCACTTGGCCCATCTCACCGATTTGCCGCACCGCGTCACGCTTGAAATCCATGTCCTTGATCTCGATCCGCGGCTTCATCAGCAGATCGACCCGCTGGCAGTCAAAGGGAAAGCCGTGTTCGCTCAGGCTTGCGCGCGTTCCGCTTCCCATGCCCGGGCTGTCGCGCCCGGTGAGGTAGCACACCACTGCTCCCGCGCGATACACGCGGTTGACGAACCGCGCGGCCCCGGGCAGCGGCGTATCGTAAGCTGCGCAGCTCGGTGGAGAACAGCGTGCTGTCCAAATCGAAAACCACCACCGGCTGCTCCGGTCCTGCGCCCTGGATGCGCTCGATAATCCGTTGCAGCACGTGCATTGCCAGGTCTCCCGGCCCGGATTATTCGTCGAGGTTGAAGCGGCGTTTGCGGTAGTAGTTCGAGTACAGCGCGGCCAGAGGGTTATGCCCCAACACGCGATCCTTGACCGCAAAGGTGCTCACCGGCGCGGCCGAATGCGCGGTGAACAGCATGTCGTGCCCCACGCAAAGTCCGAGGATCAGATTGAGCTCGGTCTTCTCGCGAGCGAGCAGCCGGGCTTGGCCCACCGGATTGCACATCGCCTCGAACTCCTCGTCACGCACATATTTCAAACCCAGCTCGGACTTGTCCAGGCCGCAGGCCTTGCAGCAGGCCGAGAAAACCTCGAAGCGCGCGGAGAGCACTTTGCAAAGCAGCTCAGCCTCAGCGGCGAGGCCGATGCAAAACGCCACGCCCAGCCGCTTATAGCCCATGCGCGAGCTGAACTCGATCAGCTCCTCCAAACGCGTGGCCTGCATGTAGAACTCGGCCTCGACAGAGGACGCGCAGCGCAGCATCTGGATCTCGCTGTCGGTCAGCGTACCGCGAACATCGGCTGCTCCGGCAAAGCAATCCTTGCCCTGCGTACATTGCTTGTCCGAGCAGACCGCACACTTGGCGCGCTTGGACTTGGACATCGCACATCCCCCACGCCTGCAAAAAAATAAAACGGGCGGGTCGCCCCGCCCAAATTTAATCGGATCAATCCAATCGCGCTAGGGCGTGATCTTTTTCGCCAAATCCTCGGTCACAACCAGCAGCACGAAAG
>JAVCCG010000025.1 GCA_030765605.1 Candidatus Alcyoniella australis | reverse complement strand
CGCACCCAGTGTCCTGCTTTGCCAATAACGCTGGTCAGTCCTATTTTCGGATGAGAACCCGCTGATCAATCCCCCGCGCACACAATTGCATCGCCTTTGAGCTTAGTAGGAAAAATCTCAAACTGATCTTTGCCGAGCGCGGGGGAGAGAAGCGGCGCGTCGGCTTGGAACAAGCCGACGCGCCTGTCCCACCCCACCCTGGCGAGCGGTGCGTTGAATCAGGGTTTTCATCCGGAGGGGACAGACAGACGTCGTGTTTTTCGTTCAACGAAGCGAATCGATTTCGATTAAAAATTGGCCTCGGATTTATGCCGAGAGAAGAGGTGTTATTCGAGGTGGCAAGGTGAGGAGTTTATGAAAACCCTGAGGCAATGCGCCGCTCGCCTTATACACAAAGATCGTTTTAACGATCTTTACTCCACCTCACGAATCTTTCGACGCGGGGAGGGTCGTTGCATTACGACCAGCGAACTACGCGAGTTTTGTGGCGGCTCAAAGCCGGGCGCGAGTTTTGCGGCGGCTTGAAGCCGATCAGTACTTGAGGTCGGGCTTGCCCATATAGCGTACGGGGGCGTTCTCGAACGAGCCTTGGGCCCAGGAGTCGCGGTGGTCGCCGGCGGCCTGATAGCAGACCCAGATGCGGCCCGAGGCGCTGCCCGCCTGTTGAAACAGCTCGCCGCTCTCGTCAAAGGGCTTCACGTCCCAACTGGTGATTCGCATCACCCAGGCGTTGGAGGCGTTCCAGCTCGTGGTGGCTTTGAGTTCGTCGTTCTTGTAGACCTGGAAGTAGCCGTCGCCGAAGCTCAGCTCGCGGCTATGCGACCAGCCGCTGCTGGGCACCTCGGGCAGGTCGATGTTGATGCTCTGGCCGCCGATCACGATGTCGGTGGGGTCTGCCAGCGGCGTCTCGGAGATCACCAGCTTCCACTCGCCGAAGCTCGGCTCGAAGTAGACCGCCTGGGCTGTAAACGGCCTGCCGTCGGCCTGGCCCGTGATCGTACCCGGCACAATTTCGGAGAGCTCGGGTGGGTTGGCGCACAGCGCATCGTCGGCATTGTCCGCGGTCGGAGTCGCGTCCGTCTGATCGGCGGGTTTGGGACAGCCGCAGAGTGCGAGCAGTCCGACGATCAGCAACAACGCCAGAGTCTTGATTCGCATGCTCACCTCCTGTGTCAACGCTCGGTCAAATTCTTTGGAAAGACCCAGCCGCCCATTGCGCGTTCGAGCTCGAGCGCCGCGGCCACGGTCAGGTGATCGTTGCCGTGTACGCCTACGACCTGCACGCCCAGCGGCAGGCCCGCGCTGTTCAGGCCCAGCGGCACCTGGGTGGCGGGCAGCTCGAGCACGTTGATTACCGCTGTGTAAACGAAGTCGAACGGCGTGATCATCGGCGCATAGTGCCGCGGCGCGGGCCGCGAGAAAGACGGGAAGAGCATTACCCCTTGCTTGCCGATCAGCTCCACCAGTTCGCGTCGCAGCTCATGTCCGGCGCGGACCGCCTTTTCCACGTGGCCCGGGATGTAGCTGGGCAATGCCTCGATCGCCGCAAGCACGATCGCGGGCAGAGTGTGCGGCGAGCGGCGCAGGGCCCAGAGCAGCATCTGGTAAGGGAAGCTGATCGGCTTACCGTTGCCCAGGCTCTCGCTGAAGGTCGCGCCGTTGGCCTCGAGCAGCATTGAGGACCAGATGTCGGACGAGCGCTTGAGAGCAGGCACCCGCGCGGTGCGCACCTGGGCTCCGGCGCGTTCCAGGGCCGCTCCCGCGCGGCGCATCGACTGCCGCAGATCGTCGGAGACCCGCGTGACGCCGTTGTCCTCGACCATCACCACCTTGAGTTTGCTCAAATCGACCTTTGCCGGGTCGCCCAGCTCGAATTCGGCGCACCCGTCGTCTTGGCCGTCGGGCCCGCGCATCAGATTGATCAACGGCCACAGATCCTCGGCCCGGCGGGCCAACGGCCCGGTGGTCAAATAGCGCAGGGCCGCGCCGTGGGCCGTGGGGTACTGGCCGCTGTTGGGAATCAGGCCGCCGGTGGGCTTGTGGCCGAACACGCCGTTGAAAAAGGCGGGCATGCGGATCGATCCGCCCACGTCCGAGCCCACGCCGAACGGCGATGCGCCCGAGGCGATGATCGAGCCCTCGCCGCCCGACGAGCCGCCCACCATGTGCTGCGTGTCGTAAGGGTTGTTGGTGCGGCCGTAGAGCCGGTTGTCGGTCTCCATCCACATGCACAGCTCGGAGGTGTTGGTCACGCCCATCGGGATTGCTCCGGCCGCTCGCAGGCGCCCGACCACCGTGGCGTCGGATTGCGAAACCACCTGCTTGCGCGCCACCAATCCCGAGGCGTTGGGCATGCCGGTAAGGGCGAAGCACTCCTTGACCGTGCACGGCACGCCCAGCAGTGGCGGCAGCTTGGCCCGCGACCCGGGCTTGCGCCCCTTGAGCCGCTTGTCCACGGCGTCGGCCTCGGATCGCGCCGCTGCAAAGCGATCGGCGACCATCGCGTTAATCAGCGGATTGACCTGCTCGATGCGCGCAATGTGCGCCTCGAGCGCCTCGCGCGAGCTCAGATCGCCTTTGCGGATCTTCGCGGCCAGTGCCGTGGCGGAAAGGGTCAGCAGTTCATTCATCAATACGCTCCCAGTAGAGCCCGGAGTGTCGAGCGGGAGAGGCGATGATAGCGCCCCGGGCCCGTTGGGGCAAAGTAAGCTTGATCGTCCGTGTGCCCCATGCTATCCAAGCGTTCGATGCGTTTATATGCAGTCCTTTGCGTCGCGGCGATTGCGCTGCTGATCGTTGCGGCCGCGCCGTGCACCGCGGCCCCGGCCCACCCCTGCCCGTGCTGCGCCGTGGACGAGGCGCGCATCTCGCAGATCCTCGAACAGATGACCCTCGAACAGAAAGTGGCGCAGCTTTACATGGTCGGGGTCAACATGCTCCCCGGCTCGCGCCACAAGGCCCGGCGGCTGGTGCGCGACCTGGGAGTCGGCGGCGTGTTTTTACCACCGATTTCCAGCGTGGCCTTTTCACCGCGCAGAACCGCGAGCAACGTGCGCAAGCTCCAGCTCTGGGCCCTGGAGCGCGACAATCCGATTCCGCTGCTGATCGCCGTGGACCAGGAGGGCGGCATCCCCCAGGCGCTCAACGACATCACCGGCGGCACGGACACCCCGGGCAACATGGGGCTGGGCGCAACCTTCGACGCCGGAGCCACATTGCAGGCTTACGACCTGATGGGACAACAGCTTTACGCCCTGGGGATCAACGTTAATTTCGCGCCGGTGATCGAGCCCGACGCCGGGCCCTCCGAGCCCTCGATGTACACCCGCTGCTTCAGCGCCTCGACCCGGGCCGTGGCCGCGCACGGCGCGCAGGCTGTGCGCGGGCTTCAGGCCAATCGCGTGATCGCCTGCGTCAAACATTTCCCGGGCCACGCCAACGCGCCCGGGGACGAGCACTTCGGCCCGGTAGTCAACGGCGAGAACCGCGAGACGATCTTTAGTCGCTATCTGCCGCCGTTCGACGCGGCGATCTCCAACGGCGCCGAGATGGTGATGCTGACCCACGCCACATATCGCGGCTTGGGCAATCTGCCCGCGTCCATCGATCCGACAGTGATCGAGCTGCTGCGCGTGGAGCTTGGGTTCGAGGGCGTGATCATCACCGACGATATCAATATGGGCGCGATTATTGCCGCGGACTGGAACGAGCTTCCCGACCTGGCGATGCTGCGCGCGGGCGTGGACATAATCCTGGACAGCGCCGCGGACTCCCGGCCGAACCTAACGCGCTCATCAGCGAGCTACGCGCGATGGCCGCACAAGGTCGAGGAGCAGATCGCCGCGGTGGCGCGGGCCGTGCGCGCAGGGCGCATCGACGAGGGGCGCATCGATCGCTCGGTGCGCCGCGTGCTGCGGCTGAAGATGAAGTACTGCCTGCTCGACGAGCCGTACCGCGATCCCAAACAGGTCGAGCGCGGGCTGGACACCGCGGAGCAGCGTCTGCTCGCCCAGCAGCTGCACTCGCGGGCGTTGACCGTGGTGCGCGACGAGGCCGAGCTGCTGCCGTTGGACCTGCAAACCCAGGCGCGCGTGCACGTGGTCTGCATCGGCCGCGCACCCCAACAGATGTACGCCGGCGCTGCTTGGCCCAACCTCTCGGGGACCACGCTGCTGGCCCAGGTGCAGGCGATCGACCGCCAGGCCACGGGCGATACATTCCCGTTAAATCCCCACCAGCGCCGGATCGAGCAGATCGTGGAGCGCGCGCAGGCCGCAACGCCGCAGGTGCTGCTGATCGGCTCCTACGACGCCTATTATCATCCGCAGCAGGCCGAGCTGGTCCGCAGGCTGCTGGCCTTGAAGCTGCCGACGCTGATCGTGGCCCTGGCCACACCCTATGACCTGCTGGCGTTTCCCGAGGCCACGACCTATTTGGCGACGTACTCCAACCGCGACATCGCCGTGCAAATCGCGGTGCGGGCGATCTTCGGCAAGGCTGCGGCCCAGGGCCGCCTGCCCGTGGCGCTGCCCGGTCTCTATCCGGCCGGTTGGCAATATCAGCCGCAACCAAAATCCGATGAGTGATGAATAAGGGCAAACCAGCGCTGGTCGCCCCGGCGCTGCTGGTTGCGGTGGCGGCGATCAGCTTTGCCGCGATCTTCTTTATCAAGGCCGAGCCGACCCACCCGCTGGTCAGCGCGGGCGTACGGCTGGCCGTGGCCGCGCTGCTGCTCGCGCCGTTTTCCGTGCGCGCTCTGGTCAACGGAGGGCTGCGCGGACGCGCGCTGATCTCGTCCCTATTTGCGGGGCTGGCCTACGCCGTGCATTTCGGCGCTTGGGTCACCTCCCTGGGTCTGACCAGTGTGGCAGCATCGGTGACCCTGGTGACCATCAACCCGTTGATCCTGGCTTTGGTCGGCACCCTGACCCGCCGCGACAAACCCGGCGGCAGGCTGTGGCTGTCCATCGGCCTGGCCTGCGTGGGCGTGGCGATCATCGGCGGCCATGACCTGGTCGGGGGCCGCGACGCTCTGCTGGGCGACGGACTGGCGCTGGTCGGCGCGTTGGCCATGTCGTGCTATTTGCTGCTTGGCCGAAGCCTGGGCGACAAGCTGGACCCGCTGGCTTACTCGGGCGTGGCCACGGCCGTGGGCGCGGCCCTGCTGCTGGGGTGCGCAACCGTTGCAGGTGTACCGATCCGCGTGGCCTCGTCCGAGGCGCTGTTCTACCTAGTGCTGGCAGCCGTGGTGCCGCAGCTGATCGGCCACAACCTGATCACCTGGTCCCTGCGCCACGCCGCACCGGCCGCGGTGGCGATGTCGATCGTGGGCGAGCCGGCCGGGGCCGCAATCCTTGGCTGGCTGTGGCTGGGCCGCCCGGTATCCGGAATCACGGCCCTGGGCTGCATCGTGACCCTGTCTGCGGTTATAATCGCGGTCCGTCAAGGAACACCCGGTAAGATCCGCTCGAAATGAGGATTGCACTATGAGCTTATGGCAAAAATTGATTCGTAAATCGTGCCTGCTTTCGGTCATGGCCGCGCTGCTGCTGCTTTGCGGCTGCGGCGTGCCGACCCTGGACATCCCGGTGCTCTACGATGCGGCCCAGGTCGGCTCGCAGTTCTACGCCGAGTACCCGCTGATCGACCAGGACGTGCCCTACGTCGAGGACAACGCGCCGCTGCAGGTGCTCGACATCTTCCGCGTCGAATCGGACCAGCCCGCGCCGGTGGTGGTCTTCGTGCACGGCGGCACCTGGCAATACACCACGCGCAAGGACTACGGCGCACTGGCTGAGACGCTGACCGAGCGCGGCTTTGTCACGGTGATCGTCGATTTCCGGATGTACCCCGACGACATCTATCCCACGTTCGTCGACGATACGGTCAGCGCGTTGAACTGGACCATGGCGCACATCGCCGAGTACGGCGGCGACCCGCAGCGCGTGATTCTGATGGGGCACTCGGCCGGGACGCACCTGCTGGCAATGGTGCTCACCGACGATACCTTCCGCTCCAAGCTGACCTTCGATCCGCTGGCGCAGATCGACGGTGTGGTGCTGCTCGCCGGTCCCTACCACTTCAATATCAAGGTTCTTCCCGGCGTGCGCCGGATGGTGTTCGACGCCATGGGCTCGCTGGAGAACATGCAGCACGCCCAGCCGATTCTCTACGCGCGCGGCGACATCCCGCCGACCCTGCTGATGGTCGGCGAGGACGACGACCTGGCCAAGCCGCAGCTTACGTTGGACTACTACGCGGCCCTCAAGGAGCAAGGCGCACCGGTGCAGCTCGAGCTGATTCCCAACAACGACCACTACGCCATCGTGCTCGCAATGTGCGAGGGGTACGAGGGGCTGTCGCTTGCGCACACCCTGCGCTTCATCAACCAGCGCATCGGCACCAACGTGCAGTAGCCCGGATATGCGCGGACGGACTGCGGCGGGGTTCCGGACGCCCTTGAACAACTCAACCGCGAGATCGCGCAGCACGGCGTGATCGCCGCGTTCGAGGTGCTGGTGCGCTATTACGAGCTGGCCGACCCGCTGGCCGAGGTCGACCTGTCCGAGCAGCATTTGTTCTCCTGCGCCGGGGGCTCGTGCTCGGGCGGCATGTCGATAGGCCTGGCGCTGGGTCGACACCTCGAGCCGCGATAACATCCGCGCCGCACTGCTCGAGGGGCCGCCGTACGCCTACATCATGACCTACGCCGATTTCTACTCTTATGACGAGGGGGAGCACTCAAGCGGCGGCGCGTGCGGCGGCCATGGCGTGACCCTCGTCGGCTACGACGCCACGGAGCAGTACTGGATCGGCAAGAACTCCTGGGGCGAGGCCGAGATCGAGAGCTACCTGGGCAAGATGGTCTACCGGCCCGATCCGCAGCCGGACGATGACGACGACGACTTGGATGACGACGATGCGGCCGAAGACGATGATATTGCAGACGATGATGCGACCGACGATGACCAGCCAAGCCAGCCGGGGGACCAAGATGACGACCAAGACTGCTGCGCCGGTTGAGCGCGGCTTTTGCAGATAACTTGATTTGCCTTTCATTTCGACATATTATTTTTAGAATTGTAGCCCCGCTATCCCAAACCATTGATAAGCTAACAGATAACCGTTACAGCAATATACGCATCCTATCCCAGCACCCAAAGGAGCAGTTCCTATGACGGAGAAACAATACGACGTAGTAGTAATCGGCGGCAGCGCCGCAGGCCTGACAGCGGCGATCACCGTGCATCGTCACTATCCGGACAAGTCGATCCTGCTGGTGCGCAAGGAGCAGAAGGTCATGATCCCCTGCGGCATCCCCTACATTATGGGCACCGTCGGATCGGCCGACAACAACCTGATCCCCGACGCGCCGTTGACCGCCAACAACGTCGATCTGATCATGGACTGCGTGATCAAGATCGACCGAGAGGCCAAGCAGATCACGCTGGCGGAGGGCCCAAGCATCGGCTACGGCAAGCTGATCGTGGCCACCGGTTCCCAGCCGATTATCCCCGGCGTGCCCGGCGTTGAGAAACCCAATGTCTACGCGATCTACAAGGACTTCGTGCAGTTGGGCGAGCTGCAAGAGGCGCTCAATGGCATCAAGAACCTGGTGATCATCGGCGGCGGGTTCATCGGCGTGGAGTTCGCCGACGAGTGTAAAAAATCGGGCATCGAAAACGTGACGATCGTCGAGATGCTCGATCACTGCCTGCAACTGACCTTTGACAAGCCGTACTGCATGGCCGCCGAGAAGATTATCCGCGAACGTGGAGTCAACGTGCGCACGACCGCCAAGGTGGTCAAGCTCGATGGCGCAGACAAGGTCGAGAAAGTCGTGTTGGACAACGGCGAGGAGCTGCCGGCCGACGCGGTGCTGCTGGGAATCGGCGCACGGGCCAGCGTGGAACTGGCCAGAGACTGCGGCCTGAACATCGGACCCACCGGCGGAATTCAGGTTGATCGCTTCCAGCGCAGCTCAGACCCCAACGTGTTCGCCGCAGGCGACTGCGCCGAGAAGATCTCATTTTTCGGCGGCAGGCCCAGCGGTCTCAAGCTGGCCTCGATCGCCTCGGCTGAGGCGCGTATTGCCGGAGCCAACCTCTTCGGCGTCCGCCGCGAGAACATCGGCACCATCGGCGTGTGGTCCACGGCCATCGGCGAAACCGCGCTGGCCGGCGCAGGCCTGACCGAGAGCATGGCCACCAACATGGGATACGACTATGTGGTCGGCGAGGCCGAGGCGCCCAACCGCCATCCGGGGTGCATGCCCGGGATGTCGGCGATCAAGGCCAAGCTGCTGTTCGAACGCCGCACCGGCGTGCTGATCGGCGCGCAGCTGATGGGCGCACTTTCCGTCGGCGAGCTGATCAACGCCCTGAGCGCCTGCATCCAGCAGCGGATGACCTTTGACGATATAGCGATCTTCCAGATCGGCACGCATCCGGCGCTCACCGCCTCACCGGTGGCCTACCAGTTGGTCAACGCCGCTGAGATGGCAATGATGAAAGCCCAGGGCTGACGTCCGATAATTTAACCGTCTGAAAACAAAACGGCCCCGGGAAACCGGGGCCGTTTTTTTTACTTGAATCGAGCGGTCGCTTATTGCTCGGGAACGCAGGCACTCATGCAATCGCCCAGGTTGCCCAGGCAGGCGGCATAGCAGGCCGTGTCGTCGTCGCCGCAGCCGTTGCCGCAGGTCTCAGCGGTGTCGAGGCAGGCCTGCAGGCAGTTGATGTAGACCGAGTCGCCCTGGCCCGTGGCGTCGAGGCAGTCCAGGTAGGTGCTCAGCTCGTCGATCAGGCAGTCGTACTGGCACTTGATGTCGGTAACGCCGCAATCGGTGATGCAGCCCAGCAGATCCGGCGTCAGGTCTTCGCAGTCATCGGGCCAATCGTCGTCATCGCCGGTGTCGTCATCGTCAATGTCGTCGTCTCCAGTGTCATCGTCATCGCCGGTGTCGTCGTCGCCATCGCTATCATCGTCGTCGTCATCGTCGCAGGCGCAGCCCAGGGTCATGGACATGCCCAGCATCAGCGCCAGGGCCAGGATCATCAGGAATGTGACGATACTTTTGCGCATTGCGTTTTTCTCCCTTGGTTATTGAGGAATACCCCATGCTTTCATAGTGAGCCGGTGAGGGTCAAGCGAAGTTTTTCTTCATCCCGAGCGTCGCGGCAGGCGCACATCTCCGCGGCGCACGGTGAGCTTGATGCGGTCGAAGTACTCGGCCAGCGGAATGGTGAACTTGCGGCTGGCGCCGGTGAGTTCCTTGTAGCCCTGGGCGTTGATTTCGCCGTGCTGTTCAAGATAGGCCTTGAGCTGCCCGGCCAACTTTTCGAGGGCCGCGGCGTCGAAGTAGAGAAACTGCGCCACGCGCACGATCTTCCCTTGGGCGCTGAGCTGCTTGAGCGCCTCCAGGGCGTACTCGCGGTCGTCGAATTGCTCGAGGACCTCGTTCTGGGTCGGCGGGGTCAGCCCGGCCCGGGCAAAGATGTCGGCCACTTCCTCGACCGTCTGTTGAAGCTTGCCGGCCAGCACCACTTTGTGGTCGGCGCGACGCGCGATGTCCTGCTCGACCACGACCTCCGAGCTCGCGGCCAGCGCCTCGAGCGCGCGGTTGAACAGCCTGCCGGGCAGCGGATATTCGATTCGGCTGCGCAGCTCGCCCAGGGGCATGCCCGGATCGTTGGGTCGGTCCGCATGATAGCGTTCGAGCAGCGCGGCGATGCTCGATGTGACCATCTGCAAAAAGCGCGAGTGGATCGCCCGCGACTCCTCGCGCTCGACCTTGACGATCGTGCCTTGGGCCAACAGCTTGTCGAACGCGCGGTTGATCTCACGGCGCGAGGCCCGCACCAGGGTCGGTAATTCGCGCTGCGCCAGGCCGCGGAATCCCGCGCCCTCGACGTGGATCGCCACCTGCTCGAGCAGCGTGCCGTCGGCGAGCTTGCGCAGGTCGGCCAGCAACCCCTGGCGTCCGGGCTTGTGCTTACCCGGCCGGGCGTGGAGCACCATGCCGCCGCCGATGGTGCGCACCGGCGAATAGGAGCGCAGCACGAAGCGGTCCTCGGGCATTAAAACCAGCGGCTGCTCGAGGCGGATCTGGGCCAGCACCGTTGAGCCGGGCTCGATCCGCTCGGACTCGAGGTTGACGATCCGCCCTAAAATCTCGGCCGTGCCCGCGTGCACGCGCACCCGGGTGCGCGGTTTGAGCGCCGCGGCCTCGGACAGCAGGCTGACCCGCGCGTCGAACATGTGGGTCGGGGTGAACACCTTGCGCGGCACGAGCACCTCGCCGCGCTCGATCTCGTCGCGGTCGACCCCCTGCAGGTTGATCGCTGTGCGCTGGCCCGCCCGCGCCGCGTCGGCCGACTCGCCGTGGACCTGAATCGAGCGCACTTTGGCGCGTTTACGCGAGGGCAGCACCTCGACCTCGGCGCCGACTTGGATCTCGCCCTCGATCGATGTGCCGGTAACCACGGTTCCCAGGCCGCGCAGGGTGAACACGCGGTCGATGGGCATGCGGAACAGTCCGTCGGTGGGGCGTTGCTCGACCTGCTGCGCCAGAGCGTCGAGCACGGCGATCAGCTCGTCGCGGCCCTGGCCGGTGGTCGCCGAGAACTCGACCAGCGGCGCGTCGGCCAGAAAAGTATCGGCCACCAGTTCGGCCACGTCCTGTCGCGCCATCTCGAGCAGCTCCGGATCCTCGACCAGGTCGATCTTGGTCAGCACGATCAGCCCGTGGCGCACGCCGAGCAGGCGGCAGATCTCGAAGTGCTCGCGGGTCTGGGGCATCACCCCCTCGTCCGCGGCCACGATCAGGGCCAACAGGTCGATCCCGCCCGCACCGGCGACCATGGCGCGCACGAAACGCTCGTGGCCCGGCACGTCCACGATCCCGAGCCTGATTCCCGAGGGCAGGTCGATGAAGGCGAACCCGAGCTCGATGGTGATCCCGCGGGTCTTCTCCTCTTTGAGCCGATCGGTGTCGATCCCGCTCAGCCGCAGGACCATGCTCGTCTTGCCGTGATCCACGTGACCGGCGGTGCCCAGCACTAGGCGTTTTTCCGGGACGTTCAATTCCGATCCTCGCCTTGGAGACCGCGCTGGGCCGCGGCGATGGACAGCGGGCGCACCGTGGCGACCAACGGCTGATCGTCGACCAACAGATAGGGCGTCTCATCGCCGATCCGATAGTCGCTCAGCGGAAACATCACCACGCCCAAGGAGTAGTCGCCGCGCTCGATGTTTTCCAGGCCGCGCACGGTGTAGCCGGTGTTGGCGCAGCTTCCCGGTTGCTCCTCGGGCGGGTCGGGGACGGCCATGTCGTCGCGGTAGTAAAGCTCGAAGTTGATCGGGAAATCCTCGCGGTCGTAGATGTTGCGGCTCAGCCAGCCGCCGCGCTCGCCGGGCAGCGTGCCCGCGACCACGGTCCACTCGAATTCGCCGCGGTCCAGCGTAAGCTCGGCGGGCGACATCACGCCGTCGACGTCCACCCCCTGGCGGTTGTTCGAGTTGTACCAGCGCCGCCCCGGCCGCTCGCAGTTGGAGTCGGTGCTGACCCGCACCACCGGCTCGCTGAGCAGGCTGCCCACGTCGAATGGCACGTGGAACACCAGCGAGTAGCCGATGGAGCGGCCGTAGAACTCGGTGTCGAGGTAGGTGCGCGGCGTGGGGATCAGGCTGAACAGGTACTGCCAGTTGGCGGTGCGGCGCAGCAGGCGCACCGGCCCGTCGATGTAACCGGTGACGATGGTGGTGAAGCCGTCCTCGTCGATCGACAGCGGAAACAGGCCCAGCACCTTGCCGCTGAAGCGGATCTTCATCCGGTCGGCGATGCTGCGGCCCGAGCCGCCGGCCTCGACCTTGACCAGCTGCCTGCCGATCGAAATCGGCGCGGAGGGCGAGAAGCCCAACTCGTAGCGCTCGGCGTCGATCTCGTCGGTCAGCGGATCGTAGCGCACGTAGTCGATTTCCGAACGCGGCGCGTCGCCGATGTACCGCACCAAATAGGCCCAGCCGCTGCTGTTATCCGCCGGATCGCTCAGCTCGATCTCGAGCGCCGCGTCCGCGCCGGGCAGATAGGGCGACGCATCGAGCCGGTCGCCGGCATCCCAGCAGCCGAAGACCAACTCGTCGTTGGCGTCCAGCGCCGGGTCCTGGTCCGGGTTGGGCTCGACGCCCTGGTAATAGGCGTAGCGTCCCTGCTCGTCGCGTTGGTCGACCTGGAACGGAATCGGCTCGAGCCGTCCGTCGTGAACAGCGAGCAGCCCCAGACTCTCGATGTTCGAACCGATCAGCCCCGGCAGCCGGTCGGCGCGCAGCACCACCGGGTCGACGTCGCGGTCTAGGGTCTTGAGCCGCAGCTCGCGGCCGAGCATCAACGCCGGGCTGCCCAGCACAATGGCCGCGGCGCAGACCAGCATCAGGCTCAGTCGGGTTTGCGGCAGCCGCAGCTTGATCGGTCCCAGACCGATGGTCCTGGCGTGGTCGCGGCTGTTCTTTGTTGCGTGGCGCATCGGCCCTCCGCGCTGATTGCCTGTTGGGATTCGAAATGTTAGCGGTCGCGGGCCCTCAAGTCCAACGGCAATCAACATCGATCCACAGCCCGGACTTGCCCGATGGCGGACGCCGGATTAACCTGATGCCCATGGCGCAAAAACAGCACTTCGAGGTCAATACCAACGACCGGCAGCAGCTGATCGACATCACGGCCCAAGTTGAACGGATCGTGGCGCAAAGCGGATTCCGCGACGGACTGGCCGTGGTCTTCACGCCGCACACCACGGCCGGGATCACGATCAACGAGAACGCCGATCCGGACGTGCAGCACGACCTGCTGCTGGTGCTCGACAGGCTGCTGCCGCAACTGCCCGAGTTCCGCCACGCCGAGGGCAACTCGCCGGGCCACGCCAAGTCGAGCCTGGTCGGCTGTTCCCAGACCTTGATCGTCGAACACGGCCGACTGTGTCTGGGCACCTGGCAGGGGATCTACTTCTGCGAGTTCGACGGGCCGCGCACGCGCCGGGTCTGGGTCAGACTGATCCAGGACGCATAGCGACGCTCGTTACGTCGCACGCCTGCGATTTGTTTTAGCTTTTATCGGTTGCTGTTCGCTGCTACTATCTAATTCAAGGAGTGTGCCTTGGTGATCCCTGAGAAAGAGTCCCGACCGGTACTACTGGTGATCGACGACGAGGTCGAGTTCCTGGAAACGGCGCAAATGTTTTTCCGCCGCCGGGGGTTCGAAGTTCTGGTCGCCGACTGCGAGAAGACCGTGTTCGAAATCGTGGCCCAACAGAGCATCAGCTATATCCTGGTCGACTACTTCCTGGGCGACGTGGACGGGCTGAGCCTGGTCACCGGACTGCGCGACCGAGTCAAGAAGGTCGCACTGCTCACCGGTTACGCCTCCTCGGACGTGGCGGCCCAGGCCCGCGACCTGGGATTCCATGTGTTCCGCAAGCCGGCTAACCTGGACTCGATCAGCACCTATTTCCTTGCCGAGTGACGTTGAGCAAACTCGGTTGTCAGACTCGATACAGTATTGAGCGGCGGCCCGGGGATAGCCTGACGCAAAAGCATCACGCCTCAAACGCAAACAGGGAGACCGATTGACCCTCACACGACGAGAAGCACTTGCCGGAGCGTTGGCCGCCACGGCCGCGCTGGGTCTCTCGCCGAACGCGGCACTGGCCGCGGGCCCGCTGTTGGCCAAGGTCAAGGGGAATCCGGAGGCTGCCACGCGCAAAGCCGTGGAGTTGGTCGGCGGAATGTCCAAGTTCTGCGGCCGCGGCAGCAAGGTAGTAATTAAACCCAATATGGGATTTGCCGTGGGTCCGGCAGTGGGAGCGACAACCAACCCGCAGGTGGTGCGCGTCCTGGCCCAAATGGCCCTCGAGGCCGGAGCCAAGCGGGTGCTGGTGATCGACAACCCGGTGCACCAGACCCGGGCCTGCCTGGAACAGAACCAGATCCGGGAAGCCTGCGCCGATCTGCCCGACACCACGGTACTGACCATGGACGATAAGCGCTTTTTCGTCGACCAGCAGGTGCCCGGCGGCCAAACGCTACGTAAGACCGCCGTGTTCAAGGACATCGTCGAATCCGACCTGCTGATCAACGTGCCCACTGCCAAGAGCCACGGCTCGACCACGGTCAGCATGAGCCTGAAGAATTTGATGGGCGCGATTTACAACCGTCGCGTGTTCCATGCGGTGCACAACCTGCACCAGGCGATCGCCGACCTCTCGAGCCTGGTTCGACCCGGCCTGATCGTGCTCGACGCCAGCCGCTGCCTGACCGACAAGGGGCCCGGCGGCCCGGGCACGCTGGTCAAGGCCAGAACGATCATCGCCGGCAGCGACCCGGTGGCCGTCGACTCGCTGGGAGTCACGCTGGCCCCGTGGTACGGCAAGCGGCTCGAGCCGTCGCAGATCAAGCACATCGTCCGCGCCGCGCAGCTTGGGCTGGGCGAGATCAACAGCGACCGCTGGCAGGTACGGAGCGCGGAAGTTTGACACGCCGGGCGATCCAGGCGATCTGCCTGGCGCTGTTCGTCTACGCGATTTACCTCACGCACTATCCGTTCACCGAGTACTTCCCGGTGGACGCATTTCTCAAGCTCGACCCGCTGGGCCCGCTAAGCGCTGCCCTGGTTGCGCGCGCCGCGGTCTCCGGCCTGGGCCTGGCCCTGCTGATGCTGCTGCTCACCGCGATTTTCGGCCGTATCTTCTGCGGCTGGATCTGCCCGCTGGGTACGTTGCTCGATCTGAGCGACCGACTGATCCGCGGGGCCAAGCCGCGTCCGGTCAAGGTCGACCAGCGCTGGCTGTGGGTCAAATACGTGATCCTGGCCTTCCTGCTCGGGGCCGCGGCCCTGGGGGTCAACCTGGGCTATCTGCTCGACCCGATCCCGCTGATCACGCGCGTGTTCACCTATGCGGTGGCGCCGATGGTCGCCGGCGCGAGCAACGTGGGGCTTGATCTGCTGCGGCCGGTGTTCGAAAAAACCGGCCCCTACTGGCTGGCGCGCACCAGCATCGACGTGCCGCGCTTCGGCGCCGGGGCCGCGCTGTGGTTCTTGGTATTCATCGGAATCGTGGCCGGCGGACTGATCATGCCGCGGCTGTGGTGCCGCGTGCTGTGCCCGGCCGGCGCGCTGATGGGGCTGTTCTCGCGCTTTTCGCTGATCCGCCGCCGGGTGAGCGACAAGTGCGACCAAGAGGGCGACTGCGCGCGGCGCTGTCCGACCATGGCAATCGGCAAGGATCGCCGCACCACGCGCCAGGCCGAGTGCATCGCCTGCCAGACCTGCCGCGACGTCTGCGCCAAACGCGGAACCGACGCGGTGTCGTTCGGCGTAAAAAGCGCCGCTGCTCCGGCCTCGCCCCAGCCCTCCGAGGATCGCGGCGTGCCGCGGCGCTCGCTGATCGCCGGGACCGGCTGCGGCATGGCGGCGGGATTTCTCACCGCCCTGGACCCGATGGGCCTCGAACGCATGCGCACGGCCGTACGGCCGCCCGGCGCATTGCCCGAGCGCGAGTTCCTGCGCACCTGCATCCGCTGCGGACAGTGCATCAAGGCCTGCGTGACCAACACCTTGCAACCCTCGGGCCTGGCCGACGGCCTGGAGGGGATGTTCGCGCCCAAACATCTGATGCGCCTGGGAGGCTGCGACCAGAGCTGCAACCTCTGCGGCCAGGTCTGCCCCACCGGTGCGATCCGGCCGCTGTCGATGGAGCAAAAGCGCCACGCCAAGATCGGCACCGCGGCCATTGACCGCGGCCGCTGCATCGTCTGGGAAGAGGACCGCGCCTGCCTGATCTGCGACGAGGCCTGCCCCTACGACGCCATCGTGTTTCGCGCCGACGAGCTGGGCGTGCGCCGACCCTACGTGGTGGAGCAGCGCTGCAACGGTTGCGGCCTGTGCGAACAAGTCTGCCCCATCGGCGGCCGATCCGCGATCCGCGTCAGCCCCCACGGCGAGTTCCGCCTGGCCAAGGGCTCCTACATCGAGCTGGCCCGCGAACGGCGGATGACCTTCGAGCCGGTAGGCCCCACCGAGGACTCGTTCGAGTACTACTGATCTCATCGCGCCGAGAGTCCGATCGTGCTTCCTTGACGGCCCTAAGCAGCGGGTGCTACCCTGCGACGATCTCGACCAAGGAGGCAAATAATGTATTTTGTACGGATAGTTAGCAGTCATTGCAGACTTGGGAAACAATAACGGACCATGGAAATTCTGATGCCCGCCGGAGGATCGATCAGCCAGGTCGCAGCGCTGCTGCGGCACGGGGCCGACGCGATCTACTTCGGCGTGCAACCCCCGACTTCCGTTGGGCAGCGCTTCTCCCTGTTGCCGACCTCGG
>JAVCCG010000024.1 GCA_030765605.1 Candidatus Alcyoniella australis | reverse complement strand
TGCAGCCCCAAATCAGCGACTACATCACCGAAATTCTCAAGCGTTACGACCCGGTTGACGACCTCCGCGAGTTCGAGAAACTCGCGGACGAGTGCGTCTGGGAACTGGCCGATCTGCTGATCTACTGCAATCACCCCGAGATCTACGACCGCCGCTCGAACCTCGGAACCGACTTCAGCTCGGCGCTGGAGGGGATCGACCTGTGCAACAAGATCGTGGTCGACGCCGGAGCGGGAACCGGCAGGCTGAGCTTCTGGGCATGCAATAAGGCGCTGACCGTGTTTGCCGTGGAACCGTGCTCGAGTATGCGCCACTTCATCCGCAACAAGGCCAAACGCAATCGGATCTACAATCTCTACGCCATGGACGGCCAGCTGGACGCGCTGCAGATCCCCACGCACAACGTCGATGTGCTGCTGACCTGCGACGCCATCGGCTGGAACCTGGAGGCCGAGCTGCACGAGATCGAGCGCGTGGTCAAGCCCGGCGGCGTCGCGGTACACCTTTGCGGTTACAACGCCGGCGAACCCAACCCGATCCACGACACGATCACATCCGAGCAGTTCGGCTACCAAGCCGATACGTACGCCGAGACTGACGGCGAGAAGACCAAGTACACCAAACAGTTCTGATCAATATCGCCGCCGCGCTCCGGGTCCGGCCAAGGGCGTGGTAGACGGGAGCGGCCGATGGAACAGCGCGAGCTGCGAAACCGATTGTACTGGTCCTATCATCGCGACGGCCTGTTCGACGTGTTTCTCGGCCTGGGCCTGCTGGGATTTGGCTTGACCATGCTCTTGGACAATGCAGCGCTGGTGGTGCTGACCTGGGGGCCCTGGCTGCTGTTCCCCGCGTCCAAGTCGTACCTAAGCTACCCGCGCATCAGCCGCGCGGAGCTGCGTGACCTGCCGCACCACACGCGAGGCCTGCTGCTGTTGGCACTGGTCGGTCTGCTGCTGGTACTGCTCGCCGGGCTACTGGCCGTGAATCCCGGCGTCACGACCGGCCTGATCTCGCTGCTGCGCCAGCGCTTCGTGGTCAGCTTCGGCCTGATCATCGCCGCGCTGCTCGCCGCCCTGGGCCTGGCCGTGCACCTGATGCGGGTCTCGCTCTACGCTGCGGCCCTGGGACTGCTGGCCATCGGCTGCCAGCTGCTGGGCCTGCCGCTGTACATCGCGTTCCTGCTCACGGCGCTGATCGCGCTGCTGTGCGGCGGCGCGTTGCTGCTTTGCTTCCTGCGACGAATCCCCGCCACCCAGATCCGAGAAGACGCTTGACGCACAATTTAAGCTGATGGATGATGACTCCCCCGCAGACCGACCGTCGGTCTGAGAACTTTGGAGCATTGCCATGCAGCAGAAACATCCGAGTCATTCCGACCGCAAGGAGGCCTTGATCATGGCCGCGGCCGAGCTGTTCGTGGAGCGCGGCTACGACCAAACCACGATCGAGGCGATCATCGAGCGCGTGGGCGCTTCCAAAGGCGGGTTCTACCACCACTTTCAATCCAAGTCCGACGTGCTCGACGCGGTGGTCGAGAAAATGACGCACCAGTGGACCGCATACCTCGAACAACGCCTGGCCGCCCCCGGATTGGGGGCCGTCGAGCGGCTCAACCTGTTTTTCAAAACATCGGCCCAGTGGAGCCGCGAGCGCATCTGGATTATTGATAAGCTGTTGGTGCTCTATCGCGATGAGAACCTGCTGATTCGCCACAAGCTCGAACAGCTCGGTGTCGAAGCGAGCCTGCCGATGCTGACGCAGATCATCAAGCAAGGGAATGCTCAAGGCGTGTTCGATGCCCCGCAGCCCGACGAGACCGCGCGGATTATTCTGCTGCTCGCCAACTCGCTGCGCGCGTTGCAGTCCCGCGACCTGGCGCGAATCGACCAGCAGCCCGAGCTGATCGAGCAGGTCGAACAACGGGTGGCGCTGGGCCTGCAAATGATGGAGCGTATGCTCGCCGCGCCCGCCGGATCGATCGAGCCCGTGGGCCGCGAGCTGCTCTACTGACGTAATCCGACAATCGCCCGAGTCAAATCCGGTTGGCAGCGGGTAGCGAACGAATACAGCATGTACGTGGTCTGCTCGCACCGCGCAAATTTTTTCAGCTTGTAAACAGGACTCTGTTATTCCAGCAGATCGGGCCAGGACGGGTCGTCGTTGACCAGCATGCCGATCCATTGGAAAATCGAAATGCCTTCGATCTGGTAGCCCGCGCCGCCGGGCAGCAGGAAATCGTAGGTGGTGTGGCTATTGCCATCGATCAGGAAACGCTTGAAGCGCTCGGGCTGGGCCCTGCGGATCAGGTTGGTCACGCCCAGCAGCTCGCCCTTGAAGTCCAGGGGGTCCATGCCCAGGAACATTTCCGAGATAATCTGGTCACGGTAGGACGAGATCATACCCACGCGCAACTGCGGGTCGAGGTCGAGGTACAGATCGTAAAGGTAGGTCACGGCCGTGCCGTCGCACAGCACGCACTGCTCGGGCAGCTCGATTCCCCAGCACTCCTTGATGTACGACCACTCCTCGGGCTTTTCCGGATCCCAGAAGCCGGTTCCCGAGTCGTTGAGCACGTAGGTCGGGGTGTCGAGGAACTGCGACTTGAGCTGCGCCCAGCCCAGGAACGTGCCGTAGCCCCCGGCGCTCGAGCCGGCCACCAGCACCTTCTCCGGGTTGGGGAACAGCTGCTTGATCAGCGCCACCGCGGCGCCGGTGTGGCGCTGTCCCCAGTGATAGCGGTCCACGCCGTTGTACTGGATGAC
>JAVCCG010000023.1 GCA_030765605.1 Candidatus Alcyoniella australis | reverse complement strand
GCGTACGTCCGCGCGCTGGGGCCGGGTCTTGCCCACGGGCACGTATTCGCCTTCCTGCAAAATGCGCAGCAGCTTGCCCTGGATCTCCAGGCTCAGGTCGCCGATCTCGTCGAGGAATAGGGTGCCGCCGTGGGCGCGGGCCAGGTAGCCTTCCTTTTCGCGCTCAGCGCCGGTGAACGCGCCCTTGGCGTGGCCGAAGAACTCGGACTCGAACAGGGTAGGCGAGAGCGAGAGCATATTGACCGCCACCAGCGGCCCGCTGCTGCGCGGGCTGGCGGCATGGATCGCGCGGGCCAGCAGTTCCTTGCCCACGCCGGTCTCGCCGGTGATTAAGATCGGGATCGACGAGGCGGCGTGCAGCTCGGCCTCGTGCAGCAGCGCGAGCGTCCGCGCGTCGTTGGTATCGATCGCTTTGAACGCCGCGGGATTTTTCAGCGTGCGGTCGAACCCGGCTTGCGAGCGCAAAATCAGCGACTGGATCAGCCGCTTGTGTTCCAATGCGCGCTCCATCGATTGCACGAGCTGATCGGGCACGATCGGCTTGACCAAATAGTCGTAGGCCCCGAGCCGTACCGACTTGATTACCAGCGGAATGCTGTCGTTGGCCGTGATCATCACGCATTCGGTCTGCGGGCTGCGCTCCTTGATGATCTTCAGCAGTTCCATGCCGTCGAGCCCGGGCATGGTGATGTCGAGCAGTGCCACGTCGAACTGCCGTTGCTCGATCAGTTCGGGCACGATGGTTGGATCGTCGATTGCGGTCAGATCGTCGTAGCCCTCGATGCGCAGCACGCGCTTGACGCTGTCGAGAAATACGAGTTCGTCGTCCACAATCAGGATCACTGCACTCATCGGCTTTTCCCCTCAATCGGCAGCAGCACCGTAAAGCGGCTGCCCTCGCCGGGATCACTGTGGACCAGCAGCCGTCCGCTATGCTCCTCAACGATTCGTTGGCTGATCGCCAGGCCCAGGCCCGTGCCCGACTCGCGGCCCTTGGTGGTGAAAAACGGATCGAAGATCTGCGACAGCACGTCGGCCGCAATGCCGCAGCCGTTGTCAGTAACCACGAACTCGATAAATCCCGGATCGTCCGGGGCCAGACCGGTGTGCAGCCGCACCCAGCTGTCGTCTTTGTCAGCGGCCTGACCCGCGTTGATCACCAGGTTAATCAGCACCTGCTCGATGCGGCCGATGTTCATGGTCACCGCGGGCAGGTCGGGCTCAAGCTCCACGTCGAAGCGTTTGACCGTCTTGCGCACCTGCTTGCCCACCAGAGTCATCACGTGCTCGATAAGCGCGTTGACGTCCTCGGGCCGCAGCTCCTCGGCCTCCTGACTGCGGATGTAGGAGCGCAGTTCCGAGACGATCGAGGTGATTCGCTCCGATCCGTGCTGCATGTTCTGCAACAGCTTGAACACGTCCTCGAGAAAAGCCTCGTAGGGCATGTTGAGGATCTTCAGTCCGGGCTGCCGCGCGGCGCAATCGTCGAGCAGCGGCCGGATCGCCTCGATGTAGCGTTCGAGGATCGGTAGGTTGAAAAAGATGAAGTTGTTGGGATTGTTAATCTCGTGGGCCACTCCGGCGATGATCTGCCCCAGGGCGGCCATCTTTTCAGCGCGGAACATCTGCTGTTCGGCCCGCTTGCGGTCACTGACGTTGCGCACCATCGAGAGCACGGAATCTTCGCCGCTGACCACCATTCGGGTTTCAAAGGTCCCGATCGAGCCGTTGGGCAGATCGAGGCAGTATTCGTAAATCTGCATCTGGCCCGTGGCCAGGGCCGATTCGATGTGCTCGATGGTCTGACTTGCGACATCGGGAGGTAGGACCTGGTGCACGCGTTTGCCCATGAACGCCTCGGGCGGCAGCAGCAGCATGTCGTCTTTGGCCGCCTTGTAGCTGATGAACTCGCCCTTGGCCGAAAACTGGAAAATCATGTCGGGCATTGCATTGAGCAGCGCGCGGTTCTGCTCCTCGGATTGGCGCAGGGCGGCCTCGGCGCGTCGGATTTCGGTCATGTCCACGACCACGCCCTCGCAGTAATCCAGGTCAGGATAGACCGAGAGCGAGTAGCGCAACGAGACCTGCGAGCCGTCGCGAAGGGTGACTGTGATTTCAATGCCGTGCAACGATCCGGCCTGCAGCTTGATCTTGTTTTGATCGCCGTTGCTCTGCAATAGGCCCTGTTCGCGGTACTGCTCGATAACTCCCTGGCGGTCGAGCAGGGTGAACCCGGCGTCGTCGATGCGGGGCAGGGCCAGCAGTTCGTCGAGCTCGTAGCCGAAGAGCTGCGCCATGTAGCGGTTGGCGGTCAGCAACTTGCCGTCGGAAAGACGAATGCGGAAAAGCCCGACCTGGGCGTTCTCATAGATCGTGCGGTAGCGCTCCTCGGAATTGCGCAGATCGTCGGCGCGCTGGACCAGCTTGCGCACCGCAAGCGAGAGGGCCGCGGCGAACAGCAAACCCATGCCGACGATCATCAGATCGACCAGGCCCAGCGATGAGAGCGTCTGGCCTTCCGCGGGCGCCAACGTGAGCATCCAGCGATGGCCGCCGATGTTGACCTCGTGGCCCGCAGCCCAGCGATGGGCGAGCACCTGCGCTGGTTCGCCGTCGGCGTAAAGCAGCTGATCGCTCTCGTAAATCGCCAGGTCGAACATCTGCCGCAGACCGTGGGACAGGCAGTCGTCGATCATATGATCGACGCGGAACACGGCGTTGAGATAGCCCGCGTGGCGGCCGTCGATGTCAAGCGGGAAGTAGCCGGCGAACCCGCGTCCGCCCTGGAGCAGGTTCAACGGACCCGTGACCTGCAACTGTCCGCTGCGTTCGGCCTCGAGGAATGTCGTCGCCGCGTCGGGATGCACGTGCAGATCCTTGCCCTTGGCCGCGCGATTGGGACCCTCGGGCACCACCCAGCGGATAATTCCCTGCGGATCGATCCAGTTGATCGCCAACAGGCCCGAGAATTTATCCTGGGCCGCCAGCGCGTGTTCGACGAAGTCGGCCTCGGATTGGATCTGATTACGGCTGAACAGATCCCGCAAATGGTCGACCACGGCCAGCCGCAGATTGACGTACTCCTCGATGCGGATCGCGGTATTGTCCGCGGTGATCTGGGAACTCATCGACTGCTGTTCGTTATACTGATAGTTGGCGTAGCCCCAGACCATGAGGATCAGCGACGCCAGTACGCCGAACACCGCCAAGGGCAGCCAGAACGTTCTTCTGGAATAATCTATCTTCATCAATGCTCTTTCATCCGGCGCTTTTGGAATATCTCATTTTGGTACGCAGTACTGAATTACTTGCGATTCAACGGTTTGTAATTAGACAATACCGTTTTGGTACAAGCAACCCCCAAAGCCGAAAAAATAAATTCCTAATAATCCGTCAAAACTATATGTAAATGCTAAACCCACGGCTTTTAGGCGGTCATGGCTCAGATATTGCATATATTTCGACCCGATCGATCCTTGTCAAGGGAGGATAACGTGAAATCGGCAGCCTCTGCGATATCAAGCAAAGCCCGAGGCGCCCTATTGGGCGCAGCTTAGAACGATATCGGCTGCCTGTTTTCATGACTAATCATGGACAATCAACTGACGCTCGGACGGCATTCGTCCAACGGATATTACGAGCCGGAAAGAATAAAGATGGTTATCAGTAAGCTGGCCACGCGCACACTGCTGAGCAATTTCTACCATAGGTTCGTCGAGCAGATGCAGCTTGACGGCGGCGAGCGCGTGCTCGAGCTGGGCCCCGGGGACGGGGCCTTGGCGCGCCATATCGCGCCGATCCTCGAGGGCAACGGCGGAAAGCTGACCTGCGTCGACGTCTCGGGCCAGTGGCTGGATGCAACGCGCCATACGCTACGCAAGCACGACAACGTCGAGTATCTGCGCGGCGAGGTCGATCGGCTCAAGCTCGAGCCGGGCAGCTTCGATGCGGTGGCGCTGCACTTCGTGTTGCACGACGTCTACCCCGGACGTCGGCTCGCGATATTGCAGGCGCTCAGCGGCCTGCTCAAGCCCGGCGGTCGGATCTTTTTGCGCGAGCCGACCAACAATTCGCGCGGCATCAAGGCCACCGAGGTCAGGCGGCTAATGCACGATTCCGGGTTTGAGGTCGTACGCTCCGAGGCGTTCAAGCAATTCGCCGTAGGACCGATCTTCAGCGCGACCTATTCCAAACATTGATCTGCTGAAGGCGGATTTAACTTTTAATGTTCAGCATGTTGTCGCGGAACTGCTTCTGCTGTTCCGGCTTGCCGATAACGGCCACAATATCGCCGGCCATCAGGCTGAAGTCCGCGTCGGGATTCGGCGCCAAGTCGCCGTTTCGCAGCACTCCAACAACGGAGACACCTGTCTGGCGCCTGATTTCCATCTCGCCAATGGTTTTGCCCGCCAACGTGCTGTGCGCCGTGATTTCCGTCCACTCCAGTTTAAACGCCCCCTCTGCAGATTGGAACTGTGAGAGCAGGCGATAATCCAATTTCTGATACAACGAGGAGTAGAAATCGCGGCGGACGGCGTCGGCATACTGAAATACGTCCGAGGGAGCAACCTGCATTTGAAGCAAGGCTTGTCGCGTCATTTCCAACCCGGCTTCGAATTCGGGTTGAACCACCTCGTGAACGCCGAGACCGTTTAACATTTCCATTTCCTCTACATTTTTCACCCTGGCGACAATCGGGAGCGAAGGGTTTTTCTCCGCCGCCAGCCTCACGATATTACGGACGTCAGCGATTCCCGGAAGCGTCACCTGAAGCAATTTGGCCCCCTGCAAATTGGCGGCATCCAGGACGACCGGCTGTGCAGCATCTCCGAAAACCACGGGAATGTTCTCCTGTTTGATTTCCTCCACTCGCTGGTGATCCAATTCAATGACAACGAAAGGCAGGTCAAGCTTTTTCAAAACCCGCGCCACGTTGAGGCCTACACGGCCCGCTCCGGCGATGATGACATGATCTTTCAGGCGGTCTGCGGGCAGGTTCGTTGTCTGTGGAGGCTCCTGTTGAAACGATCGTTTTCTGAGGGAATAGATTCGAGTCGTCTGACTGGAGATAAACGGGGTCATAATCATCGTCAAAACGGCAGTGGAGAGAATCAGCGAGTATAGTTCTTGACTTATTGAGTTGCTCGATACACCGAGACGGGCCAGAACAAAAGAAAACTCACCGATCTGGAACATGCCCAATCCCGCTGCCAATGGAACTACATTGCCATAGCCGAACAGGCGGGTGACAAGGGCGAAAACAGATCCCTTTCCCACCGTGACGAGTATGACAAGCAGCAACACCGTTGAGAGATTATCGAAAAGAAAGGCCGGATCGAGCAACATGCCCACCGATGTAAAGAAAAGCAAACCGAACAGATCGCGTACGGGAATGATCTCACTCAGGGCCTGGTGGCCGAAATCAGACTCGCTGAGAACCATGCCCGCGACGAAAGCGCCGAAAGCGAAGGGCAGACCGATGCGGTAGGTGGCATAGCCGATCCCGAGGCCGATCGCAGTAATTGCCAGCAGAAATAGCTCTCGTGATTTCCAGCGGGCGATTTGCTTCATCGCCCAGGGCAGGGCTTTGGTTCCCAGGACGACCATTACGGCGATGAACACAATCGCCTTGATGGCATCGATCAGTAACAGCCCGATGCCGATGGAGAGCTGATTCAGCTGGGGCAGAACGATCATCATCGGTACGATTGCAAGGTCCTGCACAATCAGCATGCCGATCATAACGCGGCTGGAGAGAGTCCCCATCCATCCCTGATTCATTAACGATCGGAGAAGAACCATCGTACTGGAAAGCGAGAGCATCGCTCCGAGCCAAATACGCTCTCCGCTTCCCAGTCCGAGGAAACCCCCGATCAGGTATCCGTATCCGAGAATCAGGCCTATTTGGATGGGCGTTCCGAGCAGGGCAACGTAGCGGACCGGCCTTAATTTCTTGAAGGAGAACTCAAGCCCCAGGGCGAAAAGCAGCAGCGCCACGCCGATCTCCGCCAGGAGTTCGATCTGATGAACATCTGAGACGGTTACGCCGCCAGTGTACGGCCCGATTGCGATGCCGGCAAAAATGTATCCGATAATCAGAGGTTGCCTTAATTTTCGGGCAACCAGACCACCGATCAGGGCGGCAATAATAATGACAACAAAATCAGTTGTGATACCCATCAGCCTTGATGCTTTCCATTTACGCCACGGGTTAATACGGTACTGCTTATAAAACAGCATACCACCGATGTGAAGTAGCTGCTTATTTGCTGATAAGACTTATACTTGCGCTATACGAATGTAGATCCTTGCAAACATCGAACAACGGCTGGCGATATTGCAGAGGGTCAGCAGTCCGCTAAAGCCGTGGGACCGATCTTCAGCGCGACCTATTTCAAACATTGATCGTTCAGCGGAAATTGTGCCAAGCTGATCCCCGTGAATGATCTGAGCATTGGAACCTTGGCCTGCCTATTGGTCGTTGTGCTGTTCGCGCCTGCAGCGGCGCGGGCCGACGAACAGCCGTCGGCCGAAGACTGGGGCTACGAGGAGCAGCTGCGGGACTTGCTCAATCCCGATCCCTACGGCCTAAACCTCTTTCCCGTGGCGCTGTACACGCCGGAGACCAGCTTCGGAGCGGGAGGCGCGCTGATCCTGACCATGCGCGACCCGCACCAGCCCCGCGATTCGCGGCCGGATACGCTCCAAGCTTTTGCCATGTACACCCTGAAGAATCAGGCGCTGCTGACCGTGGTCCCCGACGTGTACCTCGACGGCGAGAACTGGGAGATCAAGCTCGTCTGCGCCTACAGCAAGATGCCCGACTCGTTCTTCGGCAACGGCAACGACTCGGATGAGGACTCCGAAGAGAGTTTCGTGGCCCAGAGCGCCATGGTTCAGCCCTGGGTTATGCGCCGCGTTTGGCGCAGTTTCCGTCTGGGCGTCTGGTACGACCTCAAACGCTCCAGCGTGATCCAGCGCGAGCCCGAAATGCTGCTCGACCAACGCAAGCTCGCCGGATCGCGCGGGGGCCTGCGCTCGGGACTGGGCCCGGCCGTGGACTTGGATTCGCGCGACAACACATTTTTTCCCCTGCGCGGCGGGTGGTACCAGTTCAATGCCTGCTTTTACGAGGAGGCTTTGGGCTCGGACTTCGACTACCAGGCCTACGTGATCGACCTGCGGCGCTATATCGGCCTGGGCGGGATGCACGTGCTGGCAGTGCAGGCCTACGCCACCTGGCTAAGCGGGGGCGTGCCGTTTAACGAGCGCACGGACATGCAGGGCATCCGCGGGATTTACGCCGGTCGCTTCAACGACCGGATGCTGATCCGTGGCCAGGTCGAATATCGCTTTCCCATCTACTGGCGCTTCTCCGGCGCTACCTTCGTTGCGGCGGGAGACGTCTCGGACTCCCTACAGAACTACGAGCTGGAGCTGGTCAAGTACGCTGCGGGAGCAGGGGTGCGCTTTGCCCTGGACCCGGACGAGCGGATCAACTTGCGCCTCGATCTAGGCGTAAGCCCCTGGGGCGTATTCCCGTACTTCATGATCGGCGAATCCTTCTAGCCGGCTTCAAGCCGCCGCAAAACTCGCGCAAACACCAGGCGGTCGAGCAAGTTAACTATTGACAATTACCAGGGCCGGGGCAGTGCCTCGGCCCTTTTTTTAGCATCTAGGTAAACGAAGATTTTGAAACGAGTTCGCGATTACGGACCCTTACAGGTAGCCGATGGTCTTCTTCACCACCAGGCTCGAGAACTCCTGGGCGTCATCCTCCGAGATCAGGTGTTTTCCCAAAGCGAAGATGAAATACAGTTTTCCGTAAATCGTCCTGAGGATCAGGGCGTTCCCGGTCTTTTTGGTTGCGCCGATGCTCGAGTGGATATCGATCAGCTCCATGTCGCCGACGCGCTTGATCGCCGTCTGCCCGGTGGGCCTGCCGTCCTTCATCTCCGGCCAGACCACGCCCACGTTGGTCAGGAAATAGGAGAGCTTCTGTTCCACCAGGAGCCGCAGGAATTGGTACCGAATACCGATGGGCAAAATTCGGCAGATCATGGTCAGCTTTCGGCTTAGCCCGGATATTTTAAGGTCGTGGCCCGCGTCGAGTTTGCGCTTGCGGCAGGCGACCAAATATCGCAGCAGCGTCTCGGGATCGCGCCTGTCGGCCGAGTTGCTGGGGATCGTAATTACCGACATCGGATTGCCCAGGATCGCGGCATCGGACTGTGCCACCCGCAGCCGCTGGTTGACGGCCAGGCCGTGATACATGATCTCGCTCGGCGCGTTCCGCGAGCCGTTGAACTCCTGGATCGCCAGCTTTGACGCGGCCATCACCAGGTCCGACAGCGTGCCGCCTTCGCGCCTGGCCCGTTCCCGTAGGGCCTTTTGCAGATCCTGATCCGAGATGATGTGGCGGATCATGTTGCGGCCGTGCCCGCCACCAGGGTCGCTGGCCACGCGCACCGCCTGCCACATGGGGTACTTGCGCCACTCGGCCAGCAGGTCGCGCACAAATCGCCATCCGGAAACCGGCACAACGGGCGTGACGGCACCTGCCTGGGAGTGCATCCCCGACACCTGTGCCCAATCGGGCGCCGAGCCCTTGATCATTTGGTGATAGATGCCGAACAGATCCCGCATGAAGTCGAAAACTCCTCCGCCGTCCGTGACCACATGATGCACGACCATGGCCAGGCAGCATTGCTGCCGGGGCAGGAGGAATAGGATGAACTTGACCGGGTATTCCTGCTGCAGGTCGAGCAGATGATCGACCTCGGGCAACATCTGCGGGTGGATCCAGGCCTCCATGTCCTCGGGCGGATTCTCCAGCGCGGTGAAATCCCGCACCTCGAGCTTCGCGGGCTGCTCCCGGACGTGCCAGGCGAGCCTCCTGTAAAGCCCGAACCGCGTGGGGATCAGGTTCGCGTGAAAGTTCGGCCAGGCGGATTGAGCCTGGGCAAGCGCACTGTCCAGCGCCTCGACATCGCACGGGCCCTGAAAATGGAAGCAAGCGTAGTTGGTCTTTGTAAACCCCTCTTGCTCCCACGCGTAAATGGTCTCGGAAGGTACATCGAGAATGGTTGGGCCGGGTTTGGTAGACATCTCGCCATTATACTGCAATCGGTCACTTTTCAATAAGGGGCGCACGATATTAAGAATATAGAGCATTAGCTGTCATCCTGAGCCACAGGCGAAGGATCTACTTCCTATTGCCACATCGTGCATGTATCAGCACCGACTCCCGCCTGCCGGTCTTGCTCTTTTTTTCTCTTTTCCACAGAATAACTTGACCATACGGGGAATATATTCTATTGAGATTTAGGGGAGGTCTTTATGGGTTGGATCGAATGGTTTAATCAATTAAATAATGCTGTACAAATCGTCATCACTATCGCAGGCGGTCTAATAGGGTTATTAGGAATTTATGGCGTTTGTGTTGGTTTAAAATCCGTAATTATTACTCTCAGACACCAAAAGAGACTTGAGGGTAAAATTGATACATTATTGACGTATAAACCAAAACCGATTGAAGTTTCCACCACCTTCGACCTTTCCGCCATCTACGCCCCCTCCTCGTTCCACGGCCGGGAAAAGGAACTGGACGCAATCGAGGCGCTGCTGCAAGAGCATCGCGTGCTCACCCTGCTGGGCATGGGCGGTATCGGCAAGTCGGTGCTGGCGTGCAAGGCTGCTGAACGCGTCAAGGATCGTTTCGACGCTGTCTGGGGCTTCAGCTTCAAGACAGATATAACGCTGCAAAATTTCCTCAATGAGATCGGCAAGCGGCTCCTGGGCAAACCAGCTATCGAGGGGCTTTCCGAAAAAGAGCTTAAAGCGGACGTGTTGAACAGCCTGGCCAATGGCCGCCGCCTGCTGATTCTGGACAATTTTGAGACCGTGCTTGCCGCGATTGACAATCAAGACCAGGCCGCAATCGCCCTGAAGGATTACCTCTCTCGCATCGGCAGCAACACTTTACTAATGTTCACCTCGCGCAGACATCCGGTCGGTCTGGATGATGAGAAGACAATCAAGGTCGTAAGCCCTGAGCGGCAGACTGCCATCGACATCCTCTGTTCCGCCCTGGGTGATCGCCAACAGGATTACAGCGACGAGCAGCTAGACGGCATTGCGACCAAGCTGGCCGACCATCCGTTGTCGTGCAGGCTGATCGGTGGTTTCCTCGCTAGGTCGCCCCTTGACGCCCAGGACGCCGTAGAGCAGGTGCTGGACCTGCTTCCCCAGGCGCGCGTCGAGACCGAGCAAGAGAACCAGCGCAGCCTTGACGACTCACTCGATCTCAGCCTGCGCAACCTGCCCGCGGACGAGCTACGCATGCTGCGGGCCTGTTCGGTTTTCAAGGGCGAGTTCGTGTCCGAGGCCGGGGCGATTATGGCCGTGTTGATTAAAGACGACCAGCCTCAGACCGATTACGCCAACGAGCTACTTTTTTCATTGCACCAGCGTAGCCTGCTGGAGAACGGATCTGTTGCCCGCTATCCCGCTGTTAAAACCTACGCCTTCCACTCCTTGGTTCGCCAGACCCTACAGCGCAAACTCGATCCCGAGTCCCATGTAAAGCAGCTTCAGCTCCTCGGGAACTATGCGGATATGCTCTCGGAGTACATCGCACAAAAGCAGGGCATCGTACCCACTGATTGGCTGGTCTCGGTCCAGCAGATGCTTCCCGACCTAGTCCGCGGCGCGCGTAGCTTGGGGAAAGGTGGGGCGGCAGCTCTGGGCAATCTGGCAATCATGCTACAGAACCAAGGCGAATACCTGGAAGCCATCCGCATGCACGAAGAATGTCGGCAGATTTTCAAAAAGGCCGATGACAAGCGTGATGAAGCCGTGGCCCTCCACCAGATCGGCATAATCAATCAGAAGCGCGGCGATTTGGACGCCGCCCTGGAGCAATACCAGCAGGCGCAAGAGATATTCGACGAGTTGGGCGCGAAAATGGAGCAGGCTGCCGTCCTCCACCAGATCGGCAGGATCCATCAGGATCGCGGCGATTTGGACGCCGCCCTGGAGCACTACCAGCGGAGCATCAAAATTAAACGCGAGATCGGCAACAAGGCGGGCATCGCCTCATCCCTCCACCAGATCGGCAGGATCCATCAGCTTCGCGGCGATTTGGACGCCGCCCTGGAGCAATACCAGCAGAGCATGAAAATTAAGCGAGAGATCGGCGATAAGGCGGGCGAGGCATTAACAACCGAGGCCATCGGTCTTGTTCGAAAGGACCAAGGAAGAATTGAAGAGGCGATTAAGCTGGTCGAACAAGCGATTCAAGCCTATCAGCAGATCGGCGCCAAAGCAGAGGTGGCGAGGGCACAACGCAACCTCGACCGCATGCGCGGCATGTTGTAGGGCGTTTTACGCCAGTTCACAACAAATTCACCATCCGTACGTAGATCCTTCGCCTGCGGCTCAGGATGACGGTTTGTCGTATGATAACAAGGCGATATAACGCTGTCGGTCGCGCGCGGGCTGTCACCCTGAACGAAGTGAAGGGTCTACGCCCTACAACCACCAATCGTCCATTATAGACAAATTCCACGTGCGCACGTAGATCCTTCGGCCCAGGGCCTCAGGATGACAAATTACACACGATATTAAGAATATAGAGCGTTAGCTGTCATTCTGAACGAAGTGAAGAATCTACGTTGGAACGCCAAATTTCGCTCGCCTTGTCTAAAATGATTTGACACGCCTCCCCCTCCACTGGTAAAATATAGTGGTGCTCATTGAAATCTAAATCTCGGACGGCGAAAGGAAATTTGCGCCTGAAGTCGTGTAGTTGACATAATGTTTTGCCAAAATTTCCATACGATTATTTCGCATTAGAATCAGCAACTTACAAACCTGCGAAAACTCAACCTATGCGATCAACTAAGCCCTATCGTACTCGCGCGGAATTACAGGGAAATCGCGCCAAGTTGCGAATGTTTGATCGTATGCTTACCTATCGCACTTTGTTCTTAATAATCAAGACCTTGCGCGACAGGGGAAAGCAGTATATGAACATCGCATGGAGCCAAATCGCGATTACCAAGCAATTTCAACGACTATACGCGCTTCGTAACCTATACGAAATCTGTGATTTGAAATCCCAATTCGTATGCAACATCTAAAGCAGATTATTATGGTTAAAGCGATAACTATTTGATAAACAGTAATAATCAACGCGTAAAAAGCAAAAACCGGTAGGTAAAGTATTTTCTTACAAAAGCGTTCTACTTAAGCGTAAAATATGCTGTTTTGGGCCTTTGCTCAGAATAGCGCGTGGAGCAACAGGGCCAGGCCCAGGCGGTTGGTCACGCTCTCGTCCTCGACCTTGACCAGCACGCTCTCGAAAGCCTCGGACTTGGACCCGCCGTTGGCCACGTCGGCCGGTTGCACCACCTCGGGAAGCACGTTCTGGTTGCTGCCGGTGATCGTCAGATCCGCGGTGCTCTGAACGGTCAGCTCGGACATATTGTAGTACTCGGTGTACAGCCCGGTGACGTCGACCACGTCGCCGACCGCTACGTCGAGCTCGGCCACGACCTCATCGTAGAGGAAGAGGAAGATACCGGAATACTCGCCGCCCTCGGGCTCCTGCACGAAGATCCCCGGAGTATCGATCGCCAGCGGAGAGGTGACGATTATGCCCTTGCAGGTCACAACCGTCTCGACCGGCACTCTACCTTGCTGAATATCGTAGATCGTGGTGTCGCTGGGGTCGTAGTCGTCATCATCATCGCCGCCGCTGTCGTCATCGTCGTCCGGCTGCTGGTCGTCGTCGTCAAGATCTTGGTCGTCGTCGTCCGCGTTGTCGGGCGCATCGTCGTCGCCCTGATCGTGGTTGCCGATCTGCGTGCAGGCGCCACAGAAGATCAGCGCCGCAGCCAGCAGCGCGATCAGGAACAGGCGAGAGGTCGAAGTGGGTTGCACTGCAGTTCATTGCGATTGATGACAACCGTTTCGGCGGAAATTCACCAGAAGCCGCTAGCTTAGACCAATTCAATTTTCCCACGGGTCAGATTGGGCCGTGGAGTTCTGCTGATTACTGCGGGTTACGGTGAAAACATACATCGGACTGTGCGCCATTGCGGATCCAGGCTTTTCCCGCTCCAGGAGGCCTCAGTCAGGGGGCGATTTTACTTCTATTTTGGAATTTTTCTAAACCATGCTATAGTTAGTTGAAAGCAAGGCTTGTAATAAGCGCTTGTAATAGTGGATTAGATGTATTTTAGGCGTAATTA
The DNA here is from genome assembly GCA_030765605.1 of Candidatus Alcyoniella australis. Classification (NCBI taxonomy): domain Bacteria; phylum Candidatus Lernaellota; class Candidatus Lernaellaia; order Candidatus Lernaellales; family Candidatus Alcyoniellaceae; genus Candidatus Alcyoniella; species Candidatus Alcyoniella australis. Next base: position 19,107 of record JAVCCG010000023.1, on the reverse strand, counting down.
TCAATCGATAGACTGTGTAAACATGGACTCGGAATTTTAGGCAACTAGGGGTGATCCATGGTTAGAGTATTGATCGTCGACGATGAAGAGAATTTAGTACTCTCCTACGCCGAAATTCTGAAGAAGGACGGACACGAAGTATTCACGGCAATGGACACCCAATCAGCAGATTCCCTGCTTGAAAAATCGGCTATCGACGTAATCGTGCTTGATATCTACTTTGACGGGCGGGAGAGCGGACTCGATTTACTGTCGAGAATCAAGATCGACTATCCCGACATCGGGGTTGTGATGATGACCGGACGACCCTCGACCAACAACATTTTTCAGTCGTTGCAAGATGGCATTTTTACTTTTTTAACCAAACCGTTCGAAATAAAAGAACTCCGCGATGCGGTAATCGGCGCGGCCAGGCAGCGATAAGCACAGGCGATACTCGACGTTTAACCGTAGAAAACCCGATAGATCCAGATATAAATGATCAGGCGACAAAGATAAAGATCGGCAGCAGTGTGCTGATTGTTGACGACGAGGAGAACATCCGCCTGGTCGTTAGCGAGACACTCAGGCTTGAGGGCTATGAGGTTGAAACAGCCGAGAACGCCATCGTTGCGCTGGAAAAGCGCAAAGATAGGGAACGTAGTCATCAGCGACATCATCATGCCCGGCATCAAGCTGCTCGAGGCGATCCGCGGTCCCCGCATTCCCAGATGATCATGGTCACCGGCGAGCCGAACTACGAAACCGCGGCCGAGGCCGTGCGTCAAGGGGCCTTCGATTACCTGGCCAAGCCGCTGAAGATCCGCGACATCAGGCTGGTCGTCGGGCGGGCTGCGGGGATGAAGGCCCTGCAGGACGACAAGCAGCGGCTCGAACAACAAAATCTCGAATACCAGCGCAGGCTGGAGAGCCTCGTGGACGAGCGCACGGTAAATCTGCGCAAGGCCAACGAGCAGCTCAAACAGGAAATCTCTCAACGCAAGCTGATCGAGGCGGCACTACACGAATCGCTGGAAAAGCTGGGCCGCACGGTCAAGGAGATCATCTACGCGATGTCCCTGACCGTTGAGAAGCGCGACATGTACACTGCCGGCCATCAGATCCGCGTGGCCCGCATCGCCCGTGCAATCGCGATGGAACTCAAGCTTGATCCCAACAGCGTTGAGGGAGTCTACATGGCTGGAATGATCCACGATGTGGGCAAGATCGGCGTGCCAGCCGAGATCGTACTCCAGCATCACGAGCGGCTCGACGGCTAGGGCTATCCCAACGGTTTGGAAGGGGAACAGATCCTGTTTCAGGCGCGGATCCTGGTTGTGGCCGACGTGGTCGAAGCGATGTACCACCACCGGCCCTATCGGCTGGCGATCGGCCTGGACTCGGCGATTGAGGAGATTAAGCAGAACAGCGGTAAGCTCTATCAGGCCGATGTGGTCGACGCCTGCGTGCGTCTGCTGCAGGACGAGCGGTTTGTTTTCGCCAACCTGCAGGACGAAAGCTAGCCCAGATATTCGTCGATAGCCGCGGCCGCCCGGCGGCCGCTGTCAATGGCGTGTACGATCAGCGATGCGCCGCGCGCCGCGTCTCCGGCCACGAACACTCCTGGACGCGAGCTGCTCATCTGCTGGTCAACGGCGATGTTGCCGGCCTGGTCCAGCGTAAGAGCCCAGTGGTGGACCAGCGGACCTTGCTCCGGATGTACGAAGCCCATGGCTAGCAGTACCAGCTCGGCCTTGATCTGGAACTCGCTGCCGGGGATCTCGCGGAAGGTCCGGCGGCCGTCTTCCGCGACGCTCCATTCGAGGCGTACGCAGCTCAGTCCGCTGACCCGTTCCTGTTCGACGATGAAGCGCTTGGTGCCGATCGACCACATCCGCTCGCAACCCTCCTCGTGGGAGCTGGAACTGCGCAACACCTGTGGCCAGGTCGGCCATGGGTTTTCAGCAGGACGCTGCTGCGGCGGACGGGGCAGCAATTCGATTTGAGTCACCGACGCGGTGTGCTGGCGGTTGGCCGTACCGATACAGTCCGATCCGGTATCGCCGCCGCCGATCACCACGACGTTCTTGCCCTCGGCGCTCAGGCGCTGTTGGCCGGAAAGGTCGTTGCCGGACACAAGATGATTTTGTTGGCAGAGGAACTCCATGGCGAAGTGGATGCCCGCGGCGTCGCGTTCGGGCAGTGGCAGATCGCGCGGCACCCCGCTGCCCACGGTGAGCAGTACGGCGTCGAAACTGCGATCAAGGTAATTGGCCGAGATGTCGACCCCCACGTCCACGCCGGTCTCGAAGATCACTCCCTCGGCGGCGAGCTGTTTCAGTCGGCGGTCGAGCACCTTTTTGTCGAGCTTGAAGTCGGGAATACCGTAGCGCATCAGCCCGCCGATGCGGTCCTGGCGTTCGAACAACGTTACGCTGTGTCCCAGACGAGCCAGTTGTTGCGAAGCGGCCAGCCCGGCCGGTCCCGAGCCGATGATCGCGATCTTGCGGCCAGTGCGCTCCAGCGCGGGCTCGGGCTTGATCCAACCTTCGTCAAATCCGCGTTCCACTATCCGCAGTTCGATCTGGCGGATGGTCACCGGCGGCTGGTTGATTCCCAGGGTGCAGGCGGTCTCGCAAGGCGCGGGGCAGACCCGGCCGGTGATTTCCGGGAAGTTGTCGGTCGAGTGCAGCAGCTCCAGCGCGTCGCGCCAGAAGCCCTGGTGCGCCAATTCGATGAACTCGGGAACCCTGTTGTTTACCGGACAGCCGTAGCTGTGACAGAAAGGAATGCCGCAGTCCATGCAGCGCTCCGCCTGTTGCACGAGCTGATCCGAAGGCAGGTCGAGCTCGATCTCGGCGCAATCGCCCAGCCGCTGATCGACCGGCCGCTTGGGCGCATCGCGACGCTCGTAGCGCAGGAAGCCATCGGAGGATTTACGCATCGTAAACCTCCTCGGTGGCGGACAGCGAGTCGTCGGCAAAGTCCTGGTCGATGCGGATGCGCTCGATGGCCCGCTTGTAGTCCAACGGGATCACCTTGACGAACAGCGGCAGGCGGTCCTCCCAGTTATCGAGCATCTCCCGTGCGCGTGGGCTGTTGGTATAGCGCAGATGGTTTTCGATCATCGAGCGCAACACATCCACGTCTTCTCCGGCCCAGACGGTCTCGAGCTCGACCATATCCAAGTTGCAGCGCGTGTCGAACAGTTGGTTTTCGTCGTAGACGTAGGCCACGCCCCCGCTCATTCCGGCGGCGAAGTTCCAGCCGGTGGAGCCCAGCACGACCACGGTCCCGCCGGTCATGTATTCGCAGCCGTGGTCGCTCATACCTTCGACGACTGCACGTGCGCCGGAGTTGCGAACGGCAAAGCGTATTCCGGACCTTCCCGCGATGAAAACCTCTCCGCCCGTGGCTCCGTAGAGCACTACGTTGCCGACGATCACGTTCTCGTGCGGGCGGAAGCGGGTCTTGTTATGCGGAGTGAGCACGATCCGGCCGCCGGACATCCCCTTGGCCATGTAGTCGTTGGCGTCGCCGTGGACTCGCAGGTTGATCCCCGGGGCAAGAAACGCGCCCAAGCTCTGCCCGGCGGAACCGTTGAGCGTTATATCGATCGTGCCGTCCTCAAGGCCCGATGGGCCGTGCAGCCGGACCAGCTCTCCGGAAAGCCGTGCGCCAACCGCGCGGTGTACGTTGCGTACTTCGCGTTCGATGGCCACGCGCTCGCGCGATCGCAACGCCGGTTGAGCCGAAGCGATCAAATCGTTGTCGAAATCGCAGGTCGCAACGCGCGGCTCGAGGCTGGTGCAGCGCAGCGGCGTACCGACGTCGGAGTGGGCTGGGATCAGCAGGGCGCTGAGGTCCAGACCGCGCGCCTTGTGGTGCTCCAGCGCCGGGGCAAAGCTCAGATGGTCGCTGCGACCGACCATCTCGTCGACGCTGCGGAAGCCCAGCTCGCTCATCAGCTCGCGCATATCTTGGGCGATGAAGCGTAGGAAATGTTCGACGTACTCAGGTTTGCCTGCGAAACGACCGCGCAGCTCCGGGTTCTGCGTGGCCACGCCAACCGGACACGTATCGGTGTGGCACTTACGCATCATTACGCAGCCCAGGCAGACCAGCGCAGTTGTGCCGAAACCGAACTCTTCGGCGCCCATCAGTGCGGCGATAACGCAGTCGCGGCCGGTCTTGAGCTGACCGTCGACCTGGACGCGCACCTTATCGCGCAGGCGGTTGTACACCAGCGAGTGTTGGGTTTCGGCCAAGCCGAGCTCCCACGGAGCGCCGGCGTGCATAATCGCGGTCAGCGGCGAGGCGCCGGTGCCGCCGTCCGAGCCGGAGATCAGCACCCCGTCGGCCTGGGCTTTGGCCACGCCCGAGGCCACTGTGCCCACGCCGATCTCGGAAACCAGCTTGACCGAGACGCGCACGCCGGGCTTGACGCATTTAAGGTCGTAGATCAGCTGAGCCAGATCCTCGATCGAGTAGATGTCGTGGTGCGGAGGAGGCGAGATCAGGGTCACGCCGGGGGTAGTGTGACGCACACGTGCAATTTCATCGCTGACTTTGTGCCCTGGCAGCTGTCCGCCCTCACCGGGTTTGGCGCCCTGAGCGATTTTAATCTGCAGTTCCTCGGCGTTGAGCAGGTATTCGGTTGTTACGCCAAAGCGGCCCGAGGCGATCTGCTTGATCCTTGAGCACTTGCTGTCGCCGTTGGGCAGCGGCGTGTAGCGCGCCGGGTCCTCGCCCCCCTCGCCGGAATTGCTGCGACCGCCCAAGCGGTTCATCGCCACGGCCAGAGCCTCGTGCGCCTCGCGGCTGAGGCTGCCAAACGACATCGCAGCCGAGACGAAGCGTTTGACTATCGACTCGACCGGCTCGACCTGGTCCAGCGGCACTGCTTCGCCGGGCTTGAATTCGAACATGCTGCGTAGTGTGGCGCGGCCCTGTGACTGGTCGTTGATCAGCTCGGCGTACTGCTTATAGACAGCGTAGTCGTCGCTGCGCACGGCGTGCTGCAGCTTGTAGATCGCCTCCGGGGTCCACAGGTGGCGTTCGCCTCCCACGCGATAGCGGTAGTTGCCCCCGCAGTCGAGCAGCCTCTGCGTCCGGCCGTTGTCCGGGAACGCTCGTTGATGGCGGGCCAGGGCTTCCCGTGCGATCTGATCCAAACCGATGCCGCCGATGCGCGAGGAGGTGCCGGTGAAATAGCGTTCGATCAATCCTTGATCAAGACCCACGGCCTCGAAAATCTGCGCTCCGCAATAGGAACGCAGTGTGGAGATGCCCATCCGGCTGAAGGTCTTGAGCAGACCCTTCTTTAACGCAGTGATGTAGTGATCCACCGCGTGGTCCGAGTCCAGCCCCGGCCGCTCGAGCCTGCCTCCGAGCACCAGCGAGGTGATCGTCAGCATTGCCGCATAGGGGCACACGGCATTGGCGCCGTAGCCGACGAGCAGGGCGAAGTGACCGACCTCGCGCGCCTCGGCGGTCTCGACGATCAGGCTGACCCGGTTGCGCAGCCCGCGGCGGATCAGTTCATGATGCAGCCCGGCTAGGGCCAGCAGCGAGGGAATTGCCGCCTTATTGCGGTTGAGGTTCCAGTCGCTGAGAACCAGCAGGTCCGCGCCGTCCTCGATCGCTGCCAGAGCGTCGGCGAACATCCGTTCCAGTCCTTGCTCCAGAGCGTTCGGGTCATCGTCCACGTTGAACAACATGTCGATGTCAGCGGTACGCAGGTTGTTCATCCGGCCCATGCGCAGCAGGTTCAAATCGTCCGGCGTGAGAATCGGATGGAAGAGCTTGAGTCGACGGCATTGCTCGGCCGTCTCTTCAAGCAGATTGCCGTGTCCGCCGACCCAGCCCAGCAGCGACATCACCAGCTCCTCGCGCAGCGGGTCGATCGGCGGGTTGGTAACCTGAGCGAACAATTGCTTGAAGTAGTTGAACAACAGCTGCGGGCGGTCGGCCAGCACCGACAGGGCGGTGTCGTTGCCCATCGAGCCCACCGGCTCCTGGGCCCAGGAGGCCATCGGATTCAGGACCAGCTTGAGCTCCTCGGAGCTGTAGCCGAAGGCCTGGTGCAACATTCGCATCCGCTCCTCGGACACGCGCGGCGCAGAGGCCGGCTGGAACAGTCGCTTGAGCTCGACGATGTTCTTGTTGAGCCAATGGCGGTAGGGTTTGGCACGCGAGACTTTGGACTTGATCTCGTGATCCGGAATCACCCGTTTTTGTTGCAGGTCGATCAGGAACATCCGGCCCGGCTGGAGCTGGCCGCGACGCGCGATGCGTTCGGGCTCGATGTCGAGCACGCCGGTCTCGGAGGCCATCACCACCAGGCCGTCGCTGGTGATCGTGTAGCGCGCCGGTCGCAGCCCGTTGCGATCCAGCGTCGCGCCGATGTAGCGGTCGTCGCAGAACATCAGTGCCGCCGGGCCGTCCCAGGGTTCGAGTATTGCGGAGTGATACTCGTAGAACGCACGCTTGTCGGCGCTCATGATGTAACGTGGACCCCAGGCCTCGGGGATCATCATCATCATCGCGTGCGGGATGTTGCGCCCGGTGCGCACCAGCAGCTCGAGCATGTTATCGAAGATCGAGGAGTCGCTGCCGCGTTCGTCCAGGGCCGGCAGCACGTGGCGCAGATCGTCGCCAAAAAGCTTGGAACTCAAAGAGCCCTCACGGGCGCGCTGCTGATTGATATTGCCGCGCAGAGTGTTGATCTCGCCGTTGTGCGCGGAGTAGCGGAAGGGCTGTGCCAGGGCCCAGGTCGGCAAGGTGTTGGTCGAGTAACGCTGGTGGATCAGTACGTAGGGGCTGACCAACTCGGGGTCGCTTAGGTCGCGATAGAACTGTGGGAGCTGTGAGGCAGTTAGCAGCCCCTTGTAGACCACTGTGCGGCACGACAGGCTCGCCACGTAGAATCCGTCCATGCCCGCATCGTTTTGGGATTCGATCTGTTTTTCCGCCAGACGGCGGACGATGTACAGCTCGCGCTCGAAATCAGCGGGGTCGATCGAGCCGCGTTCGAGAAACAGTTGCACGATGCGCGGGCAGGTGCGTCGGGCGTCCTCGCCCAGACACGATAGGTCGGTGGGCACCTCGCGCCGGCCTAAAACACGGCAGCCGCGCAGGTCCGCAGCGTTTTCCAGTGCTGCGATGCACTTATCGGCCGTCGATCGATCCTGCGGCGCGAAGATCATCCCTAGTCCGTAGTCGCCCAACGGCGGCAGAACGAACCCCAGCTGCCGGACAGCCGTGCGCAAAAACCGGTCGGGAAGCTTGAACAGCAGGCCCGCGCCGTCGCCCGTGGCGCTGTCCCCGCCGACCGCGCCGCGATGCTCGAGGTTGACCAGGGCCTGAATCCCCTGTTCCACGACCTCGTGGCGTGCGTCGTTGTCGAGTCTAACCACGAAGCCCACACCACAGGCGTCACGTTCGTCGCGCGGATCGTAAATAGTACGCCGCAGTTGTTCGATCCGTTCTGATTCAGTCATCAAGTCCACCGTCGGTCGCCATGCTAAAAGGGCGGCGCAATCGCCGCCCCCAACGAGTCCTATCGATAGCGGATATAATGCGGCGCGTCAAGAATAGTGGCGGACTCAGGATAGGGGGATCGCCCGATTCGATCCTGGCGCCGCGGCCTTGTCTGCCGTAGAATCGCCGCGATGTACAGGAAGATCCCGGCCCTGCTGATCCTGCTGGCGCTGACGCTGCCCCAGGGTTCCTTAGCCCAAGGGCGACCGCCTGACGCCGTTGTTGTCATCGGCGAGAACGAGTTCAAGGTCGAGGTGGTTTTCAGCCCCGAACAACGTCAGCGCGGACTGATGGAACGCGAGGAGCTCTGCGAGAAGTGCGGCATGCTGTTCGTGTTCGAGTACACCCGTCCGTTGTCGTTCTGGATGAAGAACACCTTGTTGCCGCTGTCGATCGCCTATATCGACAAACAGGGGATTATTATCGACATCCAGCAGATGCAGCCGCTGACCCTCGATTCTCACATCAGTTCCGGCCCGGCGCTGATGGCGTTGGAGGTCAACCAGGGCGCGTTTAAAACCGCCGGCATCAAGGTCGGCGACAAGATCAGCATTCGCTACCCCAACGGCGATATTTGGCCGAGATGAGACGATGTCGCGCCTGACGCTGTTGACCAACGCCAACGTGATCCCGATGACCGGACCGCAGAATCGGGCGCAAGAGATCGCACTCGAAGGTGGCCGGATCGTCGCGGTTGCCGATCGCGTTGAACGCGAGCTGCGCGCCTACGCCAAAGTGGTCGATCTGCATGGGGCCACGGTAGTGCCGGCGTTCGTCGATTCGCACACCCACTGGCTGGGTGCGGGGCTGATGTTGATCGGCCTGCGGTTCGATCAAGCTAAGAACCACGAGGACCTGCGGCGGATCGTGGCTAAGGCGCGCAAGGAGCGAGGACGCGGCGCGTGGCTGGTCGGGCTGGGCGCGGCCGACAATTCGATGCCCGAGGGGCGGCTGCCCTCGCGCGAGGAACTCGACCGCTGGGTCTCAGATTCGCCGTTGCTGCTCGAACGGGCCGATGGCCACGGCTGCGCAGTCAACAGTGCGGCCCTGCGCAAGCTGGAGCTGCCAGCCGATCTGCGCGGCCTGGATGCCGATGCCGGTCAGTTGGTGGGCGAGGCCCACACCGAGGCGCTTAAGCTCAGCCAAACGGCGGTAGCGCGCCGCTCGATCGTCAGGGCACTGCGCGCTGTGTCGCGCCACGCGCTCTCGCGCGGCGTGGGAACTGCGGTTTGCCTCGAAGGCTTCCAAGTGCCGTTCGACATTGACGTGCTTGCGGCGCGCGTTGCCGGACTGTTCGACCGACCGCGGCTGCGGATCTTCGTTCAGTCGTTCGATTTGCGACGGGTCAAACGCGTGGGTCAGGGCAGGGCGGGCGGCTGTTTTGAGATGGCCCTGGACGGCAGCTTAAGCTCGCATACCGCGGCACTGTCCGAGCCGTTTTGCGACAGGCCGGATACCAACGGTCTGCTCTACCATTCGGACGAGAAGGTGCGCGCATTCGTCGAAGGAGCCCATTTGGCGATGATGCAGGTGGCGCTGCACGCCATCGGCGACCGGGCGATCGAGCAGGCGCTGCGGGTCTACGGCAGTGTGCTGGCCGAGCATCCGCGGGCCGACCATCGGATGCGCATCGAGCATTGCGAGATGCCGCGAACCGAGCAGATCGAGCGCATGGCAAAGCTCGGCGTGCACCTGGGGGTGCAGCCGGCGTTCTTGGATATGCCGACCACACCCACCGCCTATTTACAAAAAACTCTGGGGAAGAAACGTTTCGCCGGATACCTGCCGCTGCGCTCCTACCTCAAGGCCGGGATCGATATTTCCGGCGGATCGGACGCGCCGGTGAGCCCGATCAATCCGTTGCGCGGAATCGCGATGGCGATCAACCATCCCAACCGCGATCAGGCGCTTACTCCCTACGAGGCGCTACGGATATTCACCCTGGGCGGCGCGCGTTCGGTGTTTGAGGAACGCGCTCGGGGAACGATCGAGCCCGGGCTCGACGCGGACCTGTGCGTCCTAGACGCGGACCCGCTGATCATCGACCCGTCCGGGATCGAGCAGATCGCGATCAAGGCCTTGTACATCGGCGGCAAGCTGGTTTACTCGGGCCGATTGTAATGGATTAGGATGCTTGCGCTGTGACCACGATCGTCCTTCCGTTTTTCGGACTGGTAGGCCTGCTGATGCTGGCGCCGGTGCTGATCGTGCTCAGCTGGGCGCTGCTGCTGATTCTCGGACTTGGCGCGCTGCTGGTGGTCGCAGCCGTGGTCTACTTCAGCGCCACGGGCCAGGCCGCGGGAATGCTCGAGCTGACCGTCTCGGCGCTGGTCTGTTTGACACTGCTGCTGGCCCTACGAGCCTTGTTGCACCGAGTCTGGATCCGGATCAGTCATCCGCGTGCGATGCTGCTGCCGCTGGATCGACTGGTCCAAGGCGATGCGCAATATTTCGGCTCTAAAGCCGCTCGCCTGGGCGTGCTATCGCGGAGCAATGTCAAAATTCCCCAAGGATTTGCGATCAGCGGCCGCTTGCACGAACGCAGCAGCCAGCGATCGGACGCCGGAATGCAGTTTCAGATCCCGCCGCGCACCATGCGGCGCATCGTCCGTTTCTATCGGCGGCAGGTCGGCCGCGGCGAGGCGATGGTGCGTTCCAGTTTTGCGGTGGAGGACCAACAAAGCGGTACCGCATCGGGCGTGTTTCGCAGTGTCCGCATTACGCGGGTGCGGGAGCTGGAGCACGCTATCGAATCGGTATGGCGCTCGGCCTATTCCGATCGCGCGCGTAACCTGGCCTTCACTGGGCTGCCCGAGAACTTGGGCTTGTTCGTGCATCAACTGGTCGGCGGTGCGTGGATCGGCCGAATGCTGACCGCAGACCCGGTCAGCGGTGCGCTGGACAGCGTAACGATCGAGGCCTGTGCCGGAGACGTATACGAGCCGGCGCGCGCCCGACGCATACAGGTTGGACCGCGCGGCTTGCCGGCTGGGGCGATTGTCGGATTGAGCAGCGATCTGATACGCCGCTTGGTCGCTTTGGGGCTTGAGCAGTCCGCCCGCTACAACGGTCCGGTGGAGGTCGAGTGGTGCAGCAGCGAGGACTCGCAGGAGCTGTTCGCGCTGCAGGTCAGACCCGCACCGCGCAAACTTCGCGGAAGGTTGTGGATCAACTCCGGCGCGGTGGAGTTAATCAGCGAGCCGTTAAGCCCCCTGAGCCGCGAACTGATCCAGGGCCGTTTGTCTGTGGAGCAACAGCTCGAACTGCCGTTGAAGCTTGCCGGCCTGGGATCGATCGCCGGCAGCCCCTCAATGCGCTGGATCGAGGGCAGGCCGTACGTTGACGCCGAGCTGATCGGCCAACTGCACCGCGACTCGCGACGCTTCTCAAGTAAGCTGCGAAATCTGATTGCCTCGTTGAGGATTGGGCGACGCGGCGCCAACTGGGATGCGCGGCTGACCGATCTTCGTCAACAGATAGATCGAACATCGCAAAGTCTGGCGGACGCCGGCCTGAACGCGGGAGCCTTTAATCGTTGCAGCGCTTTGGCCGATTTGGTGTACCGGCGGGCAATGGCGCTGCACGTCGAGGGGACGTTCCTCGCCGATCAGTACGCCTCGGGTTTGAGGTTGCTCGCCGATCGCTGGCACGTCGAGCTTGATGATCTATTGCAATCGGCAATCGCCGGGGTAGAGGAAAACGCGCTGAACGCCTGGCGCAGAGCGCGTCAGGAGCTGGAACACGCCAACGAGGTTCAACGCGCGGGGCAGATTGAGTGTTATCGGCACGATTGGGGTCATCGAGCCGCCGGCGAGATCGAGCTGTCCAATCCGCGGCCCCAAAGCGACCCGCAGATGGAGCTGCCGTTGGTCGCCGCGTCGGAGGAATCCCTTGACCTGGAGCAGGCGCGTCAGGAGCTGGAAAAACGCTGTGAGGGGATTGCCCTAGGACACCTCGTGCCCTGGGAGCGTTGGCAACTCAGGCGTTCCTTTAACGCTGCGGTGCGCGCATCTTCATGGCGTGAGAACGCCAAGGACACGCTGCTGCGCGGCGTTACGGCGTTGCGCTCGCTGCTGCTGGCTCATGGGCGCAAGTTGGTCGAGCAGGGACTGCTGGCCGACGTGCAGGACGTATTCCTGCTCGGACTGGACGAGCTGCGGCAATCGTTCAATCGCGATTTACCAGCGGTCGAGGCGCTGGATGAACGCCGCGAGCAGATGGAAGCGTGGCGCACACAGTCCGCGTGGCCGACGATCATCGAGACCGAGGATGGCGAGCTGCGCAGACCACAGGGCACCCAGGGAATCGCAGTCAGCCCCGGAATTGCGCGAGGGCGGCTGGCCCTGGCCGGAAAGGCTGAAGCAGGGGACATCCTGGTGCTCTCCTCGCCCGACGTGGTCAACGCCGGGCAACTCAAGGTGGCCGCGATAGTTTGCGAGACCGGATCGGCGCTGTGCCATTTGGGGCAACTGTGTCGCGAGATGGGACTGCCGATGATCGTCGGATTGCCCGGAGCGACAAAGCTGGAGCCGGGAACCCGCGTGGAGGTCGATGGCTGGGCCGGCAGCTTGCGGCAGCTCGGAGCGGACGGCGCATGAGCTGGCAGCTGGTGATCGACGAGTTTCTCGCCGGGCCGATACCGCAGGTCGGACCGCTGCTGCTGCTGTTCGGGCTGTCGTTTTTTGTATTTCGCATTCGCGGCGGCTGGACCTCGGGTTTACTGCTGGGCCTGCCGCTGCTCATCGGTTTCGCCGCACTACTCAGCCCGCCGGACATACTATTTCAATCCACGGCCTACAGCTCGGCGCTGATCTACATTCTATGGGGCGGCATGCTGGCCTTTGGCGCCGCGCGCGGTTTCACACCTCTGGCAGGCGCGGCAGCCGGAGCGATAATCGCCTGCTGCGCCATGGACACCTGGTACTACGACCAGCTGTCGCTGAATATGCCCGCGCTGTGGATGCTCGACCTGGGCAACCGTGTGATCTTGGCTGCATCCTGGGCAGTGGAGCGCGCGGTACCCGGATCGGGTGAAACCGTGGCTCAGATGTTGGCGCCGGCCGGCGCCTGGGCCGCGGCCAACGCCGGTGTGATGGTGCGCGCCACAGCGGGGATTATCGGCACGATGCTGCTGGCGCTGGTCGGTCCGCGTGCGCGCAAGGTCCGTTTTTCTTATTGGCGGCTGGGACGGCTTGAGCTGCTGATAGTGTTGCCTTTGGGGATACTGCTGTGGATGTATGACCGACACGGTTCGCCGCAGATTCGACAGGCGCGAATGTTCTACCTGGCAATCCCCTTTGCCCTGCAGGGATTGAGCGTGGCCTGGTACGGCGCAACGCGCTTGAGCCGTTCGCGGATTCTGCCGCTGATGCTCGGTGCAGTGGCTTTGGCGCCCGGCGCGCTGGTGCTGTACTCGATAGTCGGGTTCGTTGACTACTTGGTCGATCTACGCGGATTGGACCGTCGCGCTTATCGGCAGCACCTGACTCCCAAATCGGGTCTGGACAGCCCGGACTGTCCGGGCAGCACCACCACCTGATACCCACACGAAGTATAGCCATCGGGGGTGAGGTACGAGCCGCCCTTGAGGAAGAATGCGAATGGATCGGGCTGACCGTCCGAGGTCCACTCCAGGATGTTGCCCGACAGGTCGGCCACGCCCTCGGGGCTGAAGCAATGCGTACGCGATCCGGACATCTGGGGTTCGCTACTGGGATTAACGCACTCGCCGATGTATGAGGCGTTGCCCTGGGGGCCGGAGCAGGCGCGGTACCATTCGCCCTCGGTGCAAAGCCGGGAGCCGCGTTGTGCGCAATACTCCAGCGCCTGTTCCATCGATAGGCCACGTAGCGGCAGTTTGCCCTCGATGTTTGGGGCCTCAAAGCGATCGATGCAGAACCCGCTGTCCTCGGTGGGGATGAACAACATGCCCTCGGGGCAAGATAGTGGAGGCTCCGAGCCGGAGATGCCGCCGAAGATCAGCCGGTCTCCTAGGCGCGGCAGCAACGTGGGAAGCTGAAGCAGCAATAGCAGGGTGACGATTCCGGCGATTATCCAGGCGATGGTACGCACGCGTTAGTTATAAACCATCGGGGGGTAGGGAGGCGATGAAAAAAAAGGACGCCCGATCGGGCGTCCTTCTTGGGCTGCTTGTTGTTCTCGGATTAGCCGAGCACCTTCTGCAGCTTCATGGCCAGGCCCATGTCTCCGGCGATTTTCAGCTTGCCGGTCATGAAAGCCATCTGGCCGTTGAGCTTACCGGATACGATGTTGACGAAGTCGCCATCGGTGCAGGTAATGGTGCAATTGGCCTTGTCCGAGGTGCCCTCGCCAACGGCTGACGGATCGACAGTCAGGTCGACGAACCAGGAACCACCATTGTCACCGGTGATGTTGAACTGGTAGACCGCGTTCATGCCTGCCGTCTTGCCCGGGTCGTTCTTCAGGTTCTCAGGGATCTTCTCGTCAAAGATCATTTTCGGGGTCAAATCTGACATGGGGTTCCCCCTTCCTTGGAATGATGAAGGTAGTCTGGGTTAATTCGAATTGCTTGCGCAGAAAACAAATCCTACGCTGATTGATTCCTCAGTCAAACTAAGCAAAAAGTTTATAACACTGGCGTATAAAGGGTGTCAAGGCCTTTGTCCTCTTGACTCTCAGACGGTTATATTCTAATGCTAGTGCCGCCCAAACGGAGGGATTAGATGCAAACTCGGACGAGGAAGATAATGTCTTTTTCACGTGTGATTATCATCGTGTTGAGCATGCTGCTGCTCGCCGGCTGTCCCAATGGCAGTGAGCAGGAAGAGACTGCTTCGACCACGCCGTCCACCACGTCGCCGACTCCGGCACCGGCCACTGCAAACGACGGTATCATCGACGTAGAGTTATGGGCGATGAGCCAGTGTCCGTTTGGCACCAACGCGATCCTGTTGATGGATCCGGTAAAGGACGCACTGGGTGATCGGGTCAACGTTAAAGTCCGTTTTGTGATCGGCGAGAAGGAGGGCCAGCTGCGTTCGCTGCACGGTCCCAAAGAGCTCGATCTGAACCGCTCGTGGATCTGCGTTGATGAGATCGATATGAAAAAGGCCTGGCCGATGGTCGTATCGATGATCGAGGATAAGTCGTTGACCTGGGAGGCTGCCGCCGGGCAGCAGGGGATCGATCTTGACGCGCTGCGGCAATGCATCGAGGGCGGCCGCGCCGATGAGCTGTTACGCGCCGACCTGGCGCTGTCACAGGAGCGCAACGTCAACTATTCCCCGGCGCTGTTCGTGGACGGCAGCAAATACTCGGGCAAAATCAGCAGTATGGACCTTTTCCAACGTGCTTGCGCCCAACTTCAAGATGATAATAAGCCCAAAGTCTGCTCCGACCCGCCGATGGAGCTGAGCTACAACGACGGGCCCCAGGGCAACATGCGCTGCGGCGGCGATGAGGAGCAGCCGCTGGCCGATGCCGAAACCATGGAGATCGAGATGACCGTGATCTCCTACGACGCTGCGTTGACATCACCGGCCGAGCATGTTCTGGAATCCACACGCAAGCTCTTTCCCAACCTCAAGATCAACGAGATCCGTTCCGATACGCCCGAGGGCGAACGCCTGATCCAAAGCTACGGCATCGTCTACCTGCCGGCGTTCATGTTTGAGAAAAAGGTCGAACAGACCAAGCCGTTCGAGATGTTGACCCAGGAGGACGTTTTGGAGAAGAAGCAGGACCACTACCTGCTCAAGGCCGAGCGCGTGGGCGCCAACGTCAATATCGATCGGCCGGCTGTACCGGGCAGGGTGGTGATCTATTACATGCCTTACTCCCAGCGCGTGCCGCTGGTGCTGCTGGACACCATCGATCTGATTCAGCGGATGAACGTCGAGATGGGCGATAATTTCGTGTTTTCGCCATATGCTCTGCTGGACGAGAACGGACAGCCGGTCAGTGAGTTATCGCCGGCCGAGCTCGAGGAGATTAAGCGTCAGCTGATGATCTTGGAGCACCATCCCGACCGCTTCCTGGCCTATCTCAAGGATCGCTGCCACAACATGGTCCGCACCTACTGGGAAGAATACGTGGCAGGCGTGGGCCTGAATCCGGACGAAATCAAGAAGCTGGCCGAGGGCGAGGACGGGGATCGAGCGCTCAAGCAGGTGAGCCAGGACGCGGCGCAGTTGGGCGTGGGCGGCGACTTCTCGGTGTTCGTCAACAACCGCGAGTTCATCCAGGTCAAGGACAAGGAGGAATTCGGCGCGATCATCAAGAAGCTGGGTCTTAATAGAGGGCCGAAGTAAAACCGGCGCATTCCATAGGCCTGGTGTATAATTGTTCTGTAGTTCGATTGCTCATTGAAAATTAGGGGGCGACACGGTTTCGACGGGGATATTTGACGGTCGTGTGGCGCGCCGAGGTGCGGTGGCCTCGTTAAACTGCCGCAAAACACTAATTGCCAACAATAATCTGGCACTGGCTGCTTAATTAAGTAGTCCGTCCCTGCGCATGCCCTCGCTCGTGGACAGTGTAAGGGGCGTCGTTAAAGCGAGCTGGTCCTTCCAAGTTGTCAGAGCGCGGAAGGATAAGAACCATTCTGAACCGGGGCCTGATGAGCGTGTCCGTTCGCGCTTTAGGCTCCTAAATTAAAAAACGGACTACGCGCGTAGAAGCACGGTTTGAAGATCTTCGGACGGGGGTTCAACTCCCCCCGCCTCCACCACAATCCCCTAAAAAGGACTGTCTCTCTGTTCTGTAGCCCCACCTTGGGGCTACTGTTGTTTGTGGCGTATAACCGCATGAACTAAAAGGAATTTCCATGTTCCGCGCCGCGCCTGGCGGCCTGCTCCAATCGGACTGGCTCGCTGCCCCAGGCGCACATTTTGCCCCCAAAACGCCCATTTTCTCTCTCTTTCTCCATGTCGTTCGGACTTTGGCCATCAAGTCCGATCGCAAAGAAGATGTTGATATTGTGGTGATATTAGGACAGGCCCCTTTTTTCCGAGCTGCGAACGCTTGGAGTAGCAAGCGATACTGGCGTCGAAAAGGCGGAGGGCAGGTCCGATCAATAACCGTGCAATGGCAAGCAGTTGGAGAGATGGAGAGGGATCATCACTTGCACATAAATTTCACTTTGATTCCTATTGACAAAGGGCACTGAGAGCGGTATGTGTCAGCCATCACGAACAGTAACTTTGACCGCTCCTGAGCGCCGAGGCGGTCTTTGTCACGAACGGAACCGGCAATACTCCATGTCAGCGGTTGATATGGGGAATACCGGTTTAGCCCTTATTATCCCAGGAGGTCAATGTGGCCCCATTCGATTTAGACTCCTTGAGCCTTGAAAGTGAATCTGAGGAATCATTACTTCTTGTAGGTAAAAAAAATATAAGGCATTGGATTTTACATCTGGCTACCCATTTCGCCTTCGGGTTTTTTTTGCTTGCTGTATCAGTATATTTGTTGCTTTCAGGCTATAGATGTCGAGCTGTTCATTATGAATTCGTTAATCACGGTTTTTGGCATGCATTTAACAATACCAGAGGTGGCACCCTTGATTTTGCTTTATGTTTATTCGCTTGTGGTGGGGGGTTACTTGGCATAATCTATATAATATTTACTTCTATTAGACTATTCGCTGGGACTCCTAAATCCGGAAAGACATATCATGATACAATTAATGCATACATTGGCAATATATTGTCAACCGACAACAAGTTGCTCCTCAATTCTTATGTATGTCTTCTGCAATCATCAAGAGACACTATTGGCGACAATTATAATAACTATCGTCAATATTGTGATTATATTTTAGAGTCGATTAAAGCTACAATATTAAATGCTCTATCAATTAATAATGATGGGCAATTCTTTATTTCCAGTTCAAATATAGATATTGCAGTAGCCAGTCATGTAAAAAATATCATATTAGCTACTATTAGTATCGAAATAAAGTCTTTTTTACAATCAGGAAAGGATGGCAAGGCATATCGCAAGGAATTGCCCGAATTTTATTTATACTTCTCCTTACCTGTCGCCAATATTGGTGAATATTGGTATATTGCGTCATTAGAGTGGAAAGCATTAATAGCAAAAACTCGGGAAGCAAATGAGAATGAGACCCAGGAATTAATGATTTGTCCATCAGATATTGTGCAGACAAAAGAAAATATCGATAAATGCGGCAAAAGTCCTTCTATTGTGACAAAAAGTATACAAGGGAGCGACAAGAAAAGTAATGATGGCGATATGCCAGTAAGCTTTGGAAGCAATAATAAAAGAAAAAAAGTGGTAGTAAATGATATTGGAGAGAAAGTGCGCCAAGGACCGTTGGATGGGAATTGGCACTTGGTTGGAATGTTGACCGGGTTTATTGCGTCATTTAAGCTCTCAACATTGGGAAATGGTTATTTGGAAGCGTTTTTGATTGGCGGTGGAATGGTTCTTCTAGGAGGATTGTTAGGATTAGTGATTAATAAGATAACTGATTGATTTATTAATAAAAGTACTTCATGGGAGCTATAAAAATTTCAAACCATCTACGTTGCTCCTCCCACAGCACCGGGAACGGCTTGGTGAGCTTTGCCAGAGTAAAGACCGCTCGGTTCTTCTCCGTTCATGATCGCTTCAACGATGTCCGGGGCCAGCAAGGTCAGATGGAGCAGTCGACTTACATAGGCGTGATCGACCTTCAGGCGCTTGGCAAGGTCTGAGATCGACGCGACGCGGCCTTCGTCGAGGAGGCGCTGCCACTGATAGGCTCGCGCAAGGGCGATGACCAATGGCTTCTGGTAAGCCGTGCGACCCGGCTGGAATGAAGGGAGACCGTCCGGCACGATGATTTCCTTCCGTCCGCCGCGCCGCTTGAACTTCAGCGGAATGTGGATGCGGATACTCTGGCCATCGCGCTGGACGGTGATCTTGTCTTCAGCCATCAGCAACCATCCCTTCTTCTCGCCCGTCCAGTTCCCCGACGTGTGGCTCGCCAATATTAGATCGCGCCTGATTTCGCCCGCGGATTGATGCCCTCGTTCCTCCATTTTGGTCTTTGACGTCTGGTTTTGATCGGCGGCCGGTGGTCGCTTTTGCGGGAGCATCGGCCCGGGCGCGAATTCAAGTGGAAATACCACCGGCAGGACACACCCCCGGCGTCGATGGGAGTTTCCTGCCGTCAGCCCGACACACCCGCATTCTACGCCGCGTCGCGCCACTCGTAGCGATGGTGCAGGCCGCCGACTCTCGGCAGGGCGATGACCCGCGCGGCATAAGAAGACCGGTGCTGCACGGGCCGTGGTTCGGGAGCATCTTTTCCCAGAGTGAGGTGGCAGCGGTCGGCGTTGTAGTAACCGACGTACTCGCTCAGCAGCCTCATGGCGTGGTGCTCGTTGAAGACTATGATATGATCCAGCAATTCGCGGCGGCAACTGCCTACCCAGCGTTCGACTACCCCGTTTTGCCACGGATTGCGATACGAGGTGCGGACCGGCTTGATGCCGAATGATTTGATGGCGGCGACAACGTAGGCGCTGAAGATCGAGTCCCGGTCGAAGATGAGATGGCCCGGAGCAGTGTCGTAGGGAAAGGCCGCGCGCATCTGCT
>JAVCCG010000022.1 GCA_030765605.1 Candidatus Alcyoniella australis | reverse complement strand
CGCCGCGCGGCGTTCATGCACGACTTCGTCCGCTTCGCCCTGACCGACCTGGAGCAGCAAGAGGGCATGGAGCAGACCGTGATCGAGCTGCGCGATGCGTTGGCCGCGTTGGACAAGCTGATGCGCGTACTGCTCACCGACCGCGAGGTGCTGCTGCGCGTGGCGCGCTCGGGCGATCAGAATCTGGTCAAAGCCGCGGATTTCAAACAACGCGCAACGGACCAGGGTCTGCACGTGGAGATATTCGATGCCTTTGCCAACGACAAGCAGCTTAAATTGGCTCTGGGATTCAAGCGCCGCGGCGAATGGGTGCGCGCCAAGGTCCCGCACTTGTTTGAGCTGTTACGGATGCTGATCCGGCGGCTGATTACGGGAAGAAAAAGCGTAAGAACTTGAAAATATACAGTATAATTCTTGTCTCGCAATATTGACTCTCTGGCGGTTTTGTAAGCTAGCTAATAGAAAATATCGATAGCAACCATAGATAATTTCTCTTGACATGAGTATTGTAAGGTGTACTATAAAAATGACGGAACCAGCGGCTTGCAACTCTGTATCAGCATGTGACATATAAGTTTCAGGGGAGATTCGGATATGGCTACAATGTCCCAACGAGACCTCGAAGCCGAATCGATCTACGAATATTATTCGCCGGTACAGCAGGGACACGAGGAGATCATCGAGGCCCTGCGGCACCAGTTGGCGCGGGTATCCGAGAACGTGCTGGGCCGCGAGGAGATCATCGAGCAGTTCACCTTTGCGCTGCTGACGCGCAACCACCAACTGATGTTGGGCCGCACGGGTATCGCCAAGTCGCTGCTGGCCACCGAGATTTTCCGCATCTTCGACCCGCGCGGCGTGACGACCTTCATGATCAAGGCCTCGGTCGAGGACACCAAGGACAACTACTTCGGCCCGATCGACATCCCGCGCTACCGCAACACCGGCCAAAAGGTGCGGCGCACCGAGAAGTCGGTGCTTGAGGCGCACTTCGCGTTCATCGACGAGATCTTCGACACCAACGAACAGATCCTGCGCGACATCATGCTGCTGCTCTCCGACGGCAAGCTGCTCGAGGGTTCCCAGAGCTACAAGGGCCGGCTGCATACGGTGATCGCGGCCTCCAACTATCTACGGATGAACGAGGTCACCGAGGCGGTGATCGACCGCTTCTTCTTCCGCGCCAACATTCCCCACGAGACCGAGACCCTGACCCAGTACAAGATCGACCGCTCCTACGAGCGCGGCCAGTCCAGCGGGCTGTACCCGGGCAACCTGAGCATCGAGGAGATCAACTACTTAAGCTCGATCGTCAAGGGCGTGAGCGAAGACGTGGTGATCGAACTGCCCAGCGATATGCTCTACGTCAAGAACATCGTGATCCGTTCGTTCGTCGACACGATGCGCAAGACCGACCCCGAGTTCTACATCTCCCCGCGGCGCCAGGCCAAGGTGATCGACCTGCTGCGCGCCAGCGCGCTGCTCGCCGGCCGCAACGTGGTCGAGGAGCCCGACCTGGAGAAGATGTACATGGGCCTGTGCACGCTGAACTCCGAGAACGGCGAGACCGAGGTCTTCCGCAAGACCGTGCGCAACACCCTGCAGTTCCTCAGCGCCGACCAGACCGTGCGCGAGCAGATCACCTTCCTCTCCGGGGTGCTCAACGGCATCGACGAGTTCAAGCGCAATCCGCGTCAGGGCGTGGTCAACCTCAGCAAGTTCGCACCGCCGCGTCGCCGCTGGCGCCACGACTTCCTGCGCATCGTGCGCAAGCCCGAAGATCAGATGGTCTTCAAGCTCGAAACGCTGGCCCAGAAGGTCAACGAGATCAAGACCTCGACGCTCTACGTGGACGAGCTGAAGAACGGCTGCCTGCACGAGCTGCAGAAGCTGCGCCGCATCGACTCCTAAGCCGTTAAAAACTCTCATAGTTCGCTGGTCGTAATGCAACGATCCACCCCGTGCCCGGTTTTGAGCCGGGCACAAAATTCGCGAGCGAACCATAGTCGTAGCTCCACGACCCTCCCCGCGCCAGGCTCAAAGCCGGGCGGGCAGGGGGGCGTACTTGATGATCAGCGCTGCGTCGTCGTCCGAGAAGATCAATTCCTCGGCGGCTAGGCCCAGCTCGGGCAGGTCGGCCTTGATCGACGGACGCATCCAGACCTCGGCCAGGCGCAGTGCCGGGCCGGGCAGCGAGATCCCCGCGGCGCGCGCCTCGATCAGCTCCAGCCGTACGCTCCCGCCCGGCGCAAGCAGCGGCCGCGCCAGCAGCTCGAACTCGACCTCGATTCCGGCAGCGTCGCCCGAGCCGCTGATATGCAGGGCATCGCCCTCAACCTTGATCGAAAGTTCGCCGAGCCCCTTGTTCGAGCGCAGGATGTGGTCGGCCAGATCGCTAAGCTCGATTCGCAGCCGTCCGCGCGATTGGCTCGAGCCGCGCACGAACAGCCGTCCGTAGGCCAGCAGCGGCTCACGCTCCACTGCCGCGTCGAAGATCGTCAGCCGCCCCTGGGAAACGCGCAGCTTGCCCAGGCGCACGCCGTGCAGCTCGATCCCCAGGGCGTCGAACGGGCCGCTCATGTCAGCGCCGCGTTCGCCGATCTCGCACTTGTAGAGCGTGATCGCGGGCTGCGGGTCGTCGCGCAGCCGCCACTTGGACAGCCCGCGGCTGATCAGCGACTCGAGCAACGCGCAGTCCAGCGCGTCGGAGCGCAGCTCGCGTCCCACAGCGTAGGTCGCGTTGCACGTCAGCGGATCGATTGCCAGTCGCGGGTCGTAGTCCACTCGGTACAGCCGCGCCAGTCCGTGGAGACCGTGCCATGTCTGCTCGACGGTGTGCAGCGGCGCGAGCTGTTGTTCGAGTTCGACCGGGGTCGGATCGTGCTGGTCTTCAAGGAAGATGAACGTTGGCCGTCCGGCGAAATTGCGCACCTGCTTGTGGATCCGCGCGGGGTCCATCTCCATCTTGAAGTTCACGGACGTGCCGAAGGTGTAATAGCTGAACTCCGGCCCGGTTCCCAAAGTCAGCACCACCGCTCCCGGCGCGTTGTGCTCGAGCCAGGCCGCTGCGGCGGGCACCTCGTCGCGTGCGATGGGCGCTGAGAAATCGACCAGGAAACGATAGGCCGGCAGCGCGGTGAGCAGGGCCACAGCCGCGCCCAGGGCCAGGATCAGCACGGGTCGTCCGCGACGGGTGCGGGCTGCCACCGGCCGCATTATCCAGACCAGACACCAGCCAACGATCAATGCCAACCAGGGGGCCAGCGGCACCATGAAGCGGCGGTAGAGCGTGACCTTGGGCAGGCTGTGGATCAGCGGGTAGAACGCGGCGAACCCGCACAACGCGCAGAGCATCGCCAAATCCGGACGCTCGCTGAAGCTGATCTTACCGCGCAGTCGCAGCAGCAGCGGCAGCGCGAATCCCAACGGAGCCGCGACCAGCGCCAGCGCCTTGAGCGGCTGGGCCCCGAGCAGTCGGCCCGTGGTCTGGACCCAGAAGACGAACTTGGAGAAGAAGCCCACTGCCGCGGCCTCATCGTACTTCTCGTAGGCCGGCTCGCGCACCAGCCAGGCGAACGGCTCAAGGGTGAAGCTCGACCACAGCACCAACACCAGCAGCGGCCCCAGACAGCCCAGGGCGAAACGCCACAGCGGCGCGATCCGCCGCGCGGGACGCTCGCCGGGCAACAGGTAGATCCCCATGTAGATCAGCAGCATCACCAGCGGGAACGACATTGCCGCCAACTGCCGCGTGCAGAAGGCCATGGCAAAGAAAAAGCCCCCGGCCGTGGGCATGCGCCGGGTGGCGAAGTAGGCCGCGGCTAAAATGAACGTCAGGGCAAAGGCGTCGGTCTTGGCCTGATGCAGTTCGCGGATCGTCAGCTCGCCAAAGGGGTAGAGCCAGATTGCGATCAGCGCCACGCGCTGGCCCAGCCAGCGCCTTCCCACGCCGTAGAGCAGGCCGATGGAAATCAGCACCGCGCCGATCGAGCCGATGCGGCCCGACACGTCGCTGCCCTCGCCGATCCAACGCAGCGCGGCCAGGGCGTAATAGACGAAGAACGGCTTCATCGCCTTGTCGTGCGCCAGGTGCCAGTCGCCGAGCAGGATCGCCTTGCCGCCGCGGCCGAAGATCGCCTCGTCCACCAACAGCGAGTGGCGCGTGGCCGCGTAGATGTAAACCGCGGCGCCAAACGCCATCGCCCCGCCGATCGCGGCGAGGACCAGCCAGCGCGGCAGACGATCGTCGTAGGTGTCTTTGGTAAGTGCCATTGGAAGTCGGATTATCGCAGAGAGCGGCTCGCTGTAGAAGGGCTGTCCTTGACAGTCCGCAGACGTGCATCAACAATTAGCCGATTATACTCCAGCCTTGTTTGCAGCCGGAGATCAGATGCACACATTAAAAGCGATCCTGCGCTCGATGCGTCCGCAGCAGTGGATCAAGAACTTCATGGTCTTTCCGGCGATTCTGTTCACCCACAATCTGTTTGTGACCGACAAGCTGCTACGGATTCTGGCGGCCTTCGCGCTGTTCTGCCTGGTCTCCGGCGCGGTCTACATCATCAACGACATCCGCGACCTGCCCAACGACCGCAAGCATCCGACCAAGCGGCTGCGGCCGTTGGCCTCGGGCGCGCTGAGCGTCGGCGCGGCCTGGGTCGCGGCGTTGCTGCTGCTGATCTTCAGCCTGGGGGCCTCGGCGCTGTGGGGTGTTAAAGACGCACTGGTCGGCCCCTGGTTCCTCATGATCATCGCGATCTACCTGGCGTTGCAGTTCGCCTACTCGTTCTGGCTCAAGAACCTGGTGATCATCGACGTGATGGTGCTGGCCGCGGGATTCCTGCTGCGCGTACTCGCGGGCGGCGCGGCGATCGGCGTCAACGAGCCGACCAACTGGGTTGTGATCTGCACCGTACTGCTCGCGCTGTTTCTCGGGTTCGGCAAACGCCGCCACGAGCTGGTGATAATGGCCGAGAACGCCAAGGAGCACCGCAAGATCCTCGAGGAATACAGCCCGTACTTCCTCGACCAGATGATGGCCGTGGTCACCGCCTCGACCGTAGTGGCCTACGCGCTGTACACCATGGACCCCGATACGATCGCGGTGTTGGGCACTGATAAGCTGGTGCTGACCGTGCCCTTCGTGCTCTATGGGATCTTCCGCTACTTGTACCTGGTGCATCAGCGCGAGGAGGGCGGCAGCCCCAGCCGCGTGCTGATCAGCGACGTACCGTTGCTGATCGACGTGGCGATGTGGTTCGTGGCCGTGCTGGCGGTGCTCTACTTCACCTAGCCCGGACTATTCATGAGGCTTCTACTGCGGCGCATAATTCATCCGCAACTACCGCGTCATCCGGGACGATCCGTCCTCGACGTACCGCAGCGGGTACGCCTGCGGATGATCGCCCCGGCTTCCTTGTATTTGCGGCGCCTTGTGCCCCTCGCGGACGAACCCTCATGAATAATCCGGGCTAGTCCGGGCCCGCCTTGGGCGCACCAGCCGCGCCATTGCCAACCATCGCATCCTTGATTGATGAATAATGCGGGCTAAAAAGAGATCTCGAGAGTGCCTGCGAACGACCAGAGGTGTCCGCCGTAGTCGATCGGGCCGAACTGCGGGTCGCGGTTGTTGCTGAGGTGCTTCTGGACCAGGATGTGTTCCTGGTAGCTGAAGTTCATTTGTACCGGCACGACGATCACGCCCAGCAGGTTGCTCACGCGCACGCCCAGGCCCAGCGAACCCACGTGTTTGTCATTGTCCAGCAGATTCCACGGGCCGTCCTGGGCGGGCACCGGGCTGGGCTCGTAGTAGTAGCCGCCGCGCACGCTGACCGTCTGGAACCAGTCTTGGTCAAAGCTGAAGACGTGTTCGATCCCGGCCTTGGTGGTCCAGGTGTCGTGCAGGCGCGGTGCGGGTCGCATCTCGAAGTAGTTGATCCATTCGCGCCAGTTCTTCCAGACTTCGTCGATCGAGACGGTCATCGCGGGCAGCGGTTTGATCATCAGGCCCGCGCTGGCCTGCATCGGCGAAAAGCCGGTGAGCTGGATGATCGGCACGGTTACCGTGTCCAGGCCGGTGTAGGTCGAGCCGTCGGGGAAGTGGATCACCATCTTGGTCACCGCCTCGCCCTTGCCGTCGTTGGTTTCGACCTGGTCGCGCCAGGCGATGCCCAGGGCCAGGCGGTCGCGCCAGGCGTTTCCGGGCCACTTGAGGAAGATCCCGGCCAGCGGCTCGACTTTGCTGAAGGCCCGCGTGATCTGGGCCTGGGTCGTTTTCATCGTCATCGTCGGCAGGTAGATGTCGGAGCGCACCATCGCCCGGGCCATGGCGTCCGAGGGCGCGGGCACGAACCCGGCGCCGACCGCCAGCCAGTCGGTGAGCTTGATCGAGAAGCCGAGGTAGAGCGAGAGCAGCGAGACCATCCGTTCGTAGTAGCGAAATAAGTAGGGCGTGTACGGATCGACGTACCCGGTGTAGCTCTTGAGGTACTCGCCCACGCCGAAGGCCATGCCGAAGTTGACGCGGTCGGTGATCGCGTTGTTGAACGCGCCCGAGAGCTTGAAGTCGGTGGAGAGCCCGAGCAGGAAGACCTCGGTCGAGGGGTAGTCGGCGAGGTTCATCGGCACGCTGTGTCCCTTGAAACGCATGAACAGCACCGGGTCGACCACCCGGTACCCCAGGTGCGCGTGGCTGCCCTCGATTAAAAACAACCCGGCCGGGTTGTAGAACGCCGCGGCGTAGTCGCCGCCGACCGCGGTGTACGCGCCGCCCATTGCCGAATCGCGCGGCGAGACGCCGAACTCCTCGAACAACTGACTGACCTGGGCTGCGGCGGGCGAAGCCATGGCAAGAAAGGCGAGGGCTGTCAGGATGCTTAGAAATTGGCGCATGGAGATCCGGGGATGGTTTTGGCAATGATAGGAGTCCCTTCCCCGGAGAGTCAATAGTGTCTGGCCCCGCCGTTGGTCCAGGGGCTATACTGACCGGCAATGAAGACTGTCGGCGTGAACTTGCTGATGATGATTCCCGACCAGGGCGGCGGTCCCGAGGTCTACGCGCGCCGAATGGTGCAGGGCTTGGCCGACTGCCCCGACCTGCGACTCAAGCTGTTCGTCAACCTCGAGGCCGCACAGAGCTTCGAGCCCTCGGAGCGCGTCGAGATAGTCGTTGTGGAGTTTGCGCCAGAGCGCTTTCGTACGCGGCTGGCGGCCGAGCAAAAAAAACTTCCCAGGCTGGCGCGCAAGTACGGAGTGGACGTGCTGTTCAACCCGCTGGGCTCGGCCCCGCGCCGCACGCGTTGCCCACAGGTGGTGACGATCCACGATTTATCCCACGAGCGTTTCGGCGAGCGCCTGGGCTTCTGGGCGCTGCGCAAGCGTCGCCGGTTGATCAAACGCAGCCTGCGCGGAGCCGACCGGCTGATAGCGGTCAGCGAGTACACAGCCGAGGACCTGCGGCGTTTCTGCAAAGTCGAGCCGCCGCCGATCGAGGTCATCGCCCACGGGGTGGACACGCAGCTGGCCCAGCTCGAGCCTGGATTGCTCGAGCGCGTGCGCGAGCGTTACTCGTTGCCCGAGAGCTTCGCCTTTTTACCCGGACGCACGCTGTGGCACAAGAACCACGTGGGTGCGGTACGCGCCATCGCCCGCTTGCGCGAGGACTGGGACGCCGAGCTGCCGCTGGTGTTGTGCGGCGGCGAGGGGGAAGGGCACGCGGACATGCTCGAACAGATCGAGATCGACGGCGTGAAGAAATTGGTCCGGCATTTGGGACGGGTGGAGGACAGTGAGATTCCTGCGCTTTACAGCATGGCGACCTGCCTGCTGTTCCCCAGCCGGATCGAGGGCTTCGGTCTGCCGCTGCTCGAGGCCTTTGCCTGCGGCTGCCCGGTGATCTGTTCCAATACCTGCGGTCTGCCCCGCACCGCGGGGGACGCCGCTCTGCTGGTCGATCCCGACCACGTCGAGGGCATGGCCCACGCCCTGCGGCTGGTGATGAGCGAGCCCGAGCTTCGGGCAAGCCTGATCGAGCGCGGGAAAGCCCGCGCCTCGCAGATGACCTGGTATCGGACCGTCGAACAGACCGCGCAGTTGCTGCGCGCGATGGCGGGCGATTGACCGTTGGCCGCACAATTGCTACATCTGCCTGACCGGAATTTTAATCGGGGGATCCAATGAGACGCGGATTGACGCTGGTCCTGTTGTTGGCCCTTGTGGCCGTCCCGGCGCAGGCCGCCGATTGGACAGATGTGCTGCGGCCCACCGGCGAGCTGCAGGTGCGCAGCGCGTTGAGCCTGGCGCAGTACGAGGCTCTGGGCCTGTCCGACCTGCGCAGCTCGGATGTGTTCGTTTACCGCGCGGCCCTGGGGTTGGCGGCGGATTACGAAGGGCGCCTCTCGGGCCTGGTTCAGCTGTTCTACGAGGAGGGGCGCAACGAGCCGCTCGACCTGGAGCAGGCCTGGATCAAGCTGCGCTATCGCGGGCCGTTCGTTAGCTTCGGCCGGATGTACCTACCCTACGGCGGACTGCGGACCTTCGGCGTTGAAGATCCGATCGTCCATCGCATGACGCGCTCGCGGCGCACCGCGGCCTTTGTCGGCTGGCAGTGTCGCTACGTCGATTTCGCGGCCGGCGCGTTCAACGGCGAGATCGACGACGTGGACCAAAATGACGATTTGATCGACACCATCAGCGCCGGTTTGGCAGTGCGGCCGCTGGCGATGTTCGAGGGACTGGATTTGGAACTGGGCGGCTATTACCTCTCCGACGCGCTGGAGGTCGACGAGTTCTTCCAGGGCCTGGTCGATCCGCGCAACGCGCCCTACGACAAACAGGTGCCGGGCTACGGCGGCTTTATCTGGGGCCGCGTCGATCCGCTGAACATTCTGGGCATCGGCTTCGGCGCGCAGTACGTGACGACCGGCGAGTTCGACGAGCGCGACTACCTCGACGCCAAGGGCGAGAAGACCGCGGTCTGGGCGCTCGACGCGGAGCTGGCGCTGTTCGTGTTTAACTCGCTGCGCATCGGCGGCCGCTACGAGACGATCGAGGGCTGGGATTTTCTCCAAGCGGCGGGTCCGCCCGATGTGAGCCCCACGGGCTACCGTCGCTACGG
The DNA here is from genome assembly GCA_030765605.1 of Candidatus Alcyoniella australis. Taxonomy (NCBI): domain Bacteria; phylum Candidatus Lernaellota; class Candidatus Lernaellaia; order Candidatus Lernaellales; family Candidatus Alcyoniellaceae; genus Candidatus Alcyoniella; species Candidatus Alcyoniella australis. The sequence goes on along the minus strand of JAVCCG010000022.1, from coordinate 20,023 downwards.
CGGATTCATCGGCGCGAGCGCGTTTCACGATCAACTCGACGTGGCATTGGAATATTTGGCGGGCGAGGACTTCAGCGGCGACCGCACCGGCCTGGCGCAGTTCAACGTCAAACTGACCTTTTAATCCGCATCTCCGTCGCTGGACAGATTATGATCGGACTGCGATGGAAGCCCCTGCTTTGCAACGCGTCGACGACTACCGTTACCTGATCCCGCGCCGCAACGGGATGCTGGTCGAGGGGATGATTTTTGCCTCGCCGGAGTTGCTGCCGGTTTTACAGGCGGACAAGGCCCCGGCCCAGGTGCGCAACGTGGCCCATTTGCCGGGGATCGTCGGCCGATCGCTGGCCATGCCCGACATCCACTGGGGCTACGGCTTTCCCATCGGCGGGGTGGCGGCCACGCGCGTGCGCGACGGCGTGATCAGCCCCGGCGGCGTGGGATACGACATCAACTGTGGAGTGCGGCTGGTCGCCACCAACCTCGAGCAGCACGACGTTGAACAGCGGCTGGACTTGCTGGCCGACGCGTTGCTGCGCGATGTGCCCGCGGGCGTGGGAGTCGGTGGCGCGGTCAAGCTTAGCGCCAAGCAGCTCGAGCGCGTATTGGCCCAGGGAGCGGCCTGGGCCGTAAAAAACGGCTGGGGCGAGAGCGCCGATTTGGAGCGTATCGAGAGCCTCGGCCGACTGGACAACGCCGACCCCGACCGCGTCAGTGCGCGCGCCAAACAGCGCGGCAACGACCAGCTGGGCACCCTGGGCTCGGGCAATCACTTTATCGAGATCAACGTGGTGCAGCAGATCCATCAGCCGCAGATCGCGCAGCGCTTTGGCCTGCGCCTAGGGCAGATCTGCCTGATGATCCACTCGGGCAGCCGCGGACTGGGCTACCAGGTATGCGACGACAGCCTGGAGGCCATGGGGCGCTACGTTGTGCAGCACGGGCTAAGCATCCCCGATCGTCAGCTGGCAGCCGCGCATTTCACCAGCCGCGAGGGCCAGGACTACTTCAAGGCGATGTGCGCCGCGGCCAACTACGCTTTTGCCAACCGCCAGGTTTTAATGCGGCTGGCTGTCGAATCGATAGAGCGCGCGCTGCATGTGGCGCCGCGCGAGCTGGGCGCGCAGCTGGTCTACGACGTGGCGCACAACATCGCCAAGCTCGAGACGCACGCGGTGGAGGGCAAACCGCAGCAGCTCGTGGTGCACCGCAAGGGCGCGACCCGCGCGTTCCCCGCCCACGCCCCGGACCTGCCCGACTGCTATCGCGACACCGGCCATCCGGTGCTGATCCCCGGCGACATGGGCACTGCCAGTTACGTGCTGGTGGGCACGCAGCAGGGCATGGAGCAGACCTTCGGCAGCACCTGCCACGGCGCGGGTCGCGTGCTCTCGCGCAAGGGGGCGATCAAGCGCGCCCGAGGGCGCAGTATTCGCGAGGAGTTGGCGCAACGCGGGATCGTGGTGCGCAGCCGCGGCCGCTCGACCCTGGCCGAGGAGATGCCCGAGGCCTACAAGGATGTGGACGCCGTGGTCGCGGCCGTGGAGGGCGCGGGCATCAGCCGCCGCGTGGCCCGGCTGATGCCATTGGCCGTTATTAAGGGCTGAGCGCTGAACCCGCCGTAGCCCGAGTCCGCGGACCTATTTGACGTAGCCGTTGGCCTGGAACCACTGGTAGGCGTCGCCCACCGCGGTCTCGATCGGCGTCTGGGGCAGCTCGAGCTCGGCGATCGCCTTGGAGCTGTCGAAGTAGTGCTCCACGTAACCCAGCTTGGCCGTGGTCAGGTTGATCTCCGGCTCCTTACCCAGCAGGTGTCCGTAGAGGCTGCCCGCGGCGCCGCCGATCAGCGCGATCGGCTTGGGTAGGGCAAAGCTCGGTGGCTTGACGCCCACGACTCCGGCGATCAAGGTGAAGATCTCGCGGTAGCTCAGATTGCGGTGGCCCATGATGTATAGCTCGCCGGGCTTGCCGCGCTCAAAGGCCGCTATCAGGCCCGCGGCCACGTCGCGAACATCGACGAAGTTGTTGCCGCCGCCGGTGTAGACTTTGGCCGTTCCGGATTTGACCTCGAGTACCATCCGGCTGGACGAGGGCTTCACGTCGTAGGGCCCGATCATGTAGGTCGGGTTGCCCACCACCACCTCGAAATCATCGCTGTTGTAGCTCAGCGCCAGTTGCTGAGCCATGTGTTTGGTGGTCATGTACGGCACGCCGAAGCGTTCGTTTTGAAACGGCACGCTCTCGTTGCTGGGTTTGTTGCGTGTGCCCCAGCCATCGGGCGTGGAGAAGCCGATGGCGTCCACGGTGCTCACGTGCACCGCGCGCTTGACGCCCGCGGCCTTGGCCGCTTCGAGCACGTTGCGCGTACCGTCGACGTTGATCCGCCGCATTTTCTCGAAATCTGGAGCCCACATCGTGACCATCGCCGCGCTGTGGAACACGCCCTGGCAGCCTTCCGCAGCCTGCGCCAGGCTTTGCGGGTCCATGATGTCGCCTTGGACGCGCTCGACGTCAAGATCGTCGAATCCCTTGGTGTTGGAAGTGGAGCGCACCAGCGCCTTGACCGAGTAGCCGCGTTCGACCAGCAGCCGGATCAGGTTTCCGCCGAGCAGCCCCGTGCCGCCTGTAACCAGTACCTTGTTCGCCATTATGTAATCACTCCTCAGGTGTGCGGTTGTGATCAGTATAGTCGGAATTGGGCGTTGCGCTGACCCGCGGCAGCTCAAACCGAAACGCCGTACCCCGGCCGGGTCTGGACTCGATCCAGATCCGGCCGCCGTGCAGTTCGACCAGGGCCTTGGCGATCGGCAGGGACAGTCCGGAGCTGATGAAACGTTTAAGGTCGGGATTGCTGATTTGCGAGAAGCGTTCGAAAGCCTGCGGGTAGAGGCTTGGGGGCAGACTGGCGGTGGGCGAGAGCACCTCGAATTCCGTCTTGTCGTTGTCCCCGATCGCGGCGATAGTCACGCTCGCCCCCTCGGAGAACCCGGCGGCGCAGCGCACCAGCCCGCGCAGGATTTCGCGCAACAGCTCGGGGTCGGCCCAAGCCAAGCAGGCCTCGCCAAGGGTTTCCTGGAGCTCCACGCCGTTGTCCGAGGTCTCGGGGTAGAGTTCGGACAGCAGTTCGCGCACCGGCTCGCGGCAGTGCAGCAGCTCGCACTCGATCTCGACCTTGCCCGACTCAATGCGGCCGATCTGGCTCACGTCGCTGATCACGCGCATCATCGTCTCGCCGCTGCGGCGGATGATCTCGAGCGGTTCGGCCATCTCGTCGGGGATTGCGCCGTAGTGTCCACGCTGCAAGATCTTGGCGAAGCCGAGCACCGAGTTCATCGGCGTACGCATCGTGTGGCTCATGTTTGACAGGAAGCTCTCCTGCATCAGCTCGGCATGGGCGGTGCGCCGTTTTTGAATCTCGAGCGAGAGGCTGGCGCTGGTGTATTCCTCGAGCAGTCGGATACGGTTGATACCCATCGCCAGTTGGGCGGCGGCCAGGGAGATCGTCTGCACCTCCTCGCGTCCGACGCGGCGCAGCCGGCGACTGACGACTTGGATCACGCCGATCAGCTCGTCACCGACGACCAGCGGCACGCAGATCATCGTGCGGCTTTGGTTCTTGAGCACCTCGGGCATGGCGTAGGACAGCAGCGGGCTGCTGGCCGCGTCGTCGAGCACGATCAGCTCGCGGCTGCGCGCGGTCTGGGCGGCCACGCCCGGCCCGCCCGGTTTCAAATACTGCACGGCGATCTTGCGTTCGAGTTCCTCGGTCATGCCGATCGAAGAAGTCAGCCGCACCCGGTCGTGCTGCGCCTCGTAGAGCCAGATTCCGGCGATCGGCATCTCGAGGATCTGTGCCAGTTGCTTGACGCAGACGGAGCACAGACTGACCACGTCCTGGGCGTTGTTTATCGCCATGCTGATCGCCAGCAACGCCTCGCGCTGCCGTTGGGCCATCCGCGAGGCGGTGACGTCCAATGCGCGCATGGCAACGCCCTCGACCCTGGCCTCCCCCTGGCGCATGAAGGCCGAGAAGGTGATCTGCAGGTTGCGCCAGGGTCCGTCGGCGGTGTCGATCTCGATTTCGCGTCGAATCAACGCCTCGTCGCCGCCCGCTGCCCGGTGCATGTCCGATCTGAGCAGGCCGGCCTGTTGCACATCCAAACGTAGGGCGCCGTCGGGAGAGATCAGCTCTTCCAGGCGGCGGCCGATCGCCTTGACGGGCGAGAGGCCCAGCAGTATCTCGGCTGCGGGATTGAGGTCGATCAGCTCGGCGCGGCGGTCGAAGAACAGCAACGCCTCGGGAAGCTGCGCCAATACCTGGCGCGTCACCGGCGGCGTGATCGTCAGAAACTTGTAACGTGCGATCGCCATCGCGAACAACAAAATGGTGATCGCGATCGAGATCGGCGTCAGGTCGAGCTGAACCATCGCGCCGAACGGATTGAACAGGTAGAGCAGGTTGGCGAAGATCGGGATCAGCGAGGCGCCGAGCAGCACGCTGACCTGCTTGCGCAGCATCGGTGTGATTTCGCTGAACAACGACAGAACGTAGAGCAGGAAGCCCAGCAGCATGAACAGGTAGCAGAACGCGACCTGCACCCAGAACAGCGGCCCCTCCTCGTAGACGATGGCCAAACCCGCCGCAGTAGGCTGTACCGAGGTCGAGCCCGCCACGTAGAACAGGTGGTGCAGCGGGTCGAAAAGGATCAGCAGCGACAGCGCCAGGTAGGCGCCGATAAGGGTGCAGACCACCTGTCGGCGCAGCAGCTTGGAATAGCCGACGACCTCCGCGGCCAACAGGAAATAGAGCACCGGGACCAGGTTGATCGGCAGGTACTGCAGGTAGACCCAGATCAGCCGCGAGTTCAGCTCGGGCTCCATCACCTCGAACAGGTGCACCAGGATCCAGAGCGAGCAGGCGGCGACCAGCATGAAGAACAAGCGGTTGACGCGGCGATCGAGTCCGGTCCAGATGGTATAGATCGCCACGCTCAGGGAGATTGCAAAGGCGATGATCGTCGGCAGGACGTGGGGCGTCCAGGTCAAAAAAAGTCCTCCCTGACTCTTGCTATCAGTTAGGCATATCTACGTCAATGCTGTGGAAAAGTACAATCTGGGCAATCCGCTGGATAGCGGGTAAACTCATTGCCGCGAAATCTGGAGGTACTCGATGAAACTACCGGCTCCGTTCGCCACGGCCATCGGCAGTCTGCCGTTTAAAGAGGCAGCTCAGGCGGTTGACCTGATGTTGCAGTCGTTTCCCACTGCCCCGTGCTGGCCGCAGCTTCCGCAGCGTAGTTGGCTGGAGAACATGGATGCGCAGTTTGCCCAGGGCATGGCCGCGTTATCCGAGGACGAGCAGACCGGCAAGGTCTCAGTGCTGATCCAGGGTGGGCCCGAGAGCCCGGAAGAAGCGCTCGAGCGCTTCTGGACGCCGATCATCGCGGGTGATGACGACCCGCAACGGTTGGCGGTCGGTCCTGAACGCGCCGTCGGGCTGTACGAACTGCTGCGCCGCTTCGAGTCTGGAGAAGAACGGCCGCGGCCGGTGATCAAGGGACAGATGACCGGGCCGGTGACCTTCGGTTCGTCGGTCAAGGTCGAGCCCTCGGGCAAGCTACTGTTGTTTTCGCCGGAGTTCTTCGAGGCCGCCCGCGCGCTGCTCAAGGTCAAGGCCTCCTGGCAGGCTCGCATTCTGGCGCCCTTGGGCGAGACAACCCTGGTTTTTGTAGACGAACCGGCGCTGGTCAGCTTCGGCTCGGCCTATCTGCCGATCTCACGCGAGGACGCCATCGGTTGGCTGGACGAGGTAGTGGCCGGCGTGCATGAGCAGGGAGCATTTGCCGGATCGCACTGTTGCGGCAACACCGACTGGTCGCTGCTCGCCCGATCGAGCATCGACGTGATCAGCTTTGACGCGGCGGAGTACTTCGAGAGCCTGCTGCTCTACGCCCGGGACCTGGCGGCGTTTTTTGAGCGCGGTGGATGCCTGGCGTTCGGCATTGTGCCCACTTCCGAGGAGGTGCTGCAGGCCCAGGCCGCGGACCTGGCCGCACAACTCGATGCGCAGCTCTCGCGGCTCGGTCAAGAGATCGGATGGGGTCGCTCGAATCTGCTCGAGCGGTTGATCATCACCCCGGCCTGCGGCTACGGCACGCGTAGCGAGCAGGCGGCGACTTACGGCACGCAGCTGTGCGAGCAGGTCTTAGGGAAGCTGGGCTAGCCGGATCGGCTCTTGAGCTGTTCCAGATCCTCGGGCGTGTTGATGTTGGTGGTGAACTTCAACAACGGGTCGTCGGGAAAGTCCTGCGGCCCGACCTCGACAACTCGCACTTTGTCGTAAAACGAGACCAGCCGTCTCTCACCGCACATGATGCTGCGTTCGATGTGGGGCAGACAACTGCACGAATAGACCGCGCACAGCGGCTCGAGGTATTCGCCCAAACGCGGCACCACCACGTCGGCCTCTGGCGCCAGCGCAAACATCGTGCGCACGACTTCGGCGGTGATGCGCGGCATGTCGCAGGCGCAGACAAAGGCGCGTTCGCCGTCGCAGGCCCACAGCCCGGCGTGCAACCCGGCCAACGCGCCGTTCCCAGGGTGAATATCGCTCACCACCCGCACGTTCAGCGAGGCGAAGCGCTCGACATGGTTGGCGGCGATCAGCACTTGGTCGGCTGCCTGTTGCAGCTCGCGCAGCAGCAACTCGATCAGCGGTTGGCCGCCCAGCTCGATCAGGCACTTGTCGCGGCCCATACGGCGGCTGCGGCCGCCGGCGAGAATTACTGCCGATAGCATGCGGGGATATTAATCCGCCGAGCCCAAAGCTCAAAATCAAAAACAGGCTCGCCGTGTACGCGGCGCCCGATGCAGCGGCAAGTCGCATGCACTCCGAGCGGAAAAGCGTGTTCATCGAAAAACGGCAGGGCCAAAATCGGCCCTGCCGCTGAAATGTTCGATCGATGCGCGCCTTAGGGCGCGGTGAAGTCGTAGGTCAGGCCGTGCATGCCCACGATCACCTTCAGTTGGTAGTCCTCGCCGGAGTTTAGCGTGAACTCCGCGGGGAATTCGAAGCGCGCCTTGGTAAAGGAATAAATCCCCGGAGACACTTCCGTGCAGCAGTCGGGCAAGCTAAGGTTTTCAGTATGTTGGTCTGAGCTCAGCACCAAGTCCCCATCCTTGTAAATGGCGAACATCAGATTCATCAGATTGTGGGTAAGGGAGTCGTTGCTATAAAGCTCCGAGCTTGCGGTTACTTCGATGCTCTCCTCGTCGATCAGCGGGTCTGCAAGCAACGTCGGCTCAGAGATGTTGAACGATCCGTCGGCCGTCATTTCGAGGAAGATCCCGATATCCGGATCGCAGACCTCGTCGATCAGCCAACCCAGATACGGCAAGGCCTCCTTGACCGCCTCACAGTCGCTGAGCACCAACAACACCGAGATGTCGGTTATGCTCGGGACGCCCTTTCCGTCCGTTGAGATCGAACCGCGGGTCTGGCAGATATCCAACGGCATTTCGACGCCGCGAACCGGCAGCGCGGCCGAGCCGCTGCATTTGAATTTATCGCCCCGTATGTCGCAGTCGGCATGATAGCCGATGGCTGAGAAGTTGTGCTCCAGATTCGCGTCTCCGATGGCGTCGAAGGCCTCGCCCGCGCTTGAGAATCCCTGACCGTTGACGTTGTCCGTCGTGGTAATCAGAGGGAACGCAAGCAGTATCGGAAATTCCTGCAACACCGGGAGCAGCAACGGCTCAAGAGCGGACGGATTGGTTATCTCCGAGAGACTCATGTAGAAACTCCACTGTTCATCTGCCGCAAGCTCGGAATTGGGATTGACCGGAATTTCGCCGGTTACCTCCGTGGTGATGAAGCCGTTGGTGTATGTCTCGCCCTCGGTAGTGATGCGGATCTCGTACTCGGTCAGATCACCGAGCAGCTTATAAGGATAAAAGAAGTACTTCAGCTTATCGTAGGAGAACTGGCCCCAGCCGGGCACCTCGGCCTTTTCCGTGTCGATCTCGACCAGCATGAAGGAGAAGTCAGAGGGGTCGAGCGGCCTGTCGGCCTCGATCTCCACACGAGCGTTGATGTCCACGTCTTCCTCGCCGTCAGGCGGCCAGGGATCGAGCACGGGCGGAGGGATGTCGTCGTCATCATCGTCGATATCGTCGTCGTCGTCGTCGATATCGTCGTCGTCGTCGATGTCGTCGTCGTCACCGCCATCGTTGCCGTAGCCGCAGCCGCCGCAGCCGCCGGCGCATGATGGAATAGTTGTCAGCGTTAGGGCAAAAACCAACAACGTCATTAATAGTAAAAATACGTTACGTCTCATGGCCGGTCTCCCTCAGTTGTTTTCCTGCTCAGTGGGCAGGGTGTAGTATTTATCTTTTCCTCCGCCGAAGGACACGCCAAATTCGAAATAAGCACCGTTGAAGTTCATATCCGGCCCGCCCTGGAGGTACGATTGGTGGCCCTCGTCGTACCAGGCGGTGATAAATGGCGTGTACTTGTAACCAAGGCTGGCGCTGAGCGCCAACCCGCCGAAGATGTAGCTCTGGCGGTAGAGCTTGAACAGATAATCGGCGCGCACGCCGACCATCGTGGTCATTGCGCCGCGGGTCAGCAGGAAGTCGTCGTTGCTACTTTTAAGCCGCGGCGGGATGAAGTTCAGCTCGCTGGTGTCGCCGGCCACGTCCAGGTAGATCCCGCCCCAGCCCAGGTTCAGAAGCGGGTAAAGCAGCAATCCGCTGGTCTGATAGACGATGTAGCCGAAGTCGAAGCTCGCATTGACCAACGAGAGGTTGGCGGTCAGGTCGTCGCCGGTAACGTGCTGCTGGCTGCCGAAGATCGAGGCGCCGAGCACCACCCGCTCGAAGACATAGGCTGTGCCGCGAAAGCCCAGCGTGGGGAAAATCATGCTGAATCCGTCGGCCCCGACTTCCTCGAATCGAGAGTTCAACTCGCTGGCCGGCATCGTACCCACGCCCAGAGTGAAGCCGCCGAAACCCGCATATACGGGTAGGTCTGCGTCAGCACCGCTGGCGGCGATCGGCAGCAGCAGGCAGGATGTTAATATAAGGACTACTATTAATTGTTTCATCTCTGCGACCCCACGTTTTGATTGAATTTATAGCCGTCAATTTCTAATCAGCATCTCCCTACCTACGCTGTTCTGTCAAGAAAATTATTTATATTGCAAGGAGTTAGCGTGCATATTATAAGAATAGTTCTGGCTTTTTATGCATCCCTGCTTGATATTATGGAGTTTTCCCTAGATAGCGGATTTATCAATGAAATATGTATCTGACGCCACTAATGGCGCAAGATGCCATTCCCGGTCAAGATAGCCCAAACTTGTTGAAAAAAATGTTGTTATTGTGCTACTGGATGCCCAGCTGCAGCTTGAGTCGGTGCTCGAGCTCCAGGGCCTCGGCGTTGGCAGCGTCGAACGACAGGCTGCGCTGCACCGCGGAGTAGGCGGCGCGCGTCTCGCCCCGGGCCAGCAGCGCCTTGGCGCGCAGCAGGTCGCAACGGCCCAGCCAGAAGCCGTCATCGCCGAAGTACGAGGCGGCCTTTGAGGCCAGAGGTTCGGTCTGGTCGTAGCGTCCCTGGTCGAACTGGGCCTGTGCCAGGTAGTAGTAGGCGAAGGGATTGTGCGGGTCGACCTGGATCGCTTTTTCAAAGCGCGAGACCGCGATCGGCGGGTTGCCCGAGGCCAGGCTGCGTCGACCCTGGGCCACCAGCTCGTTGCTCGCGCGGCGCTGCCCGCTGGACCGATTTAGGTTTTCCTCGAAGCTCATGCGGTTTTGCGGCACCTGTCGCGGCTGCTCGAAGATCTGGTCCGGCTCGACACCCGGTCCCGGGGGCTCGACCTGTTCCGGGGATTCGGCGCCGCGTCCCAGGCTGTCGGCATCCTTCTCGCGCAACAGGCGATCGAGCTGATCCGCGTCGCCCTCCTGTTGATCGGACGATTGGGGCGTGGGTGTGATCTGCGGTCGCGGCTGGCGCTTGATCGGACAGCCGCTGACCAGCGTCAGACACAGCAGCGTGCAGATGATCGCGGCGACGATTCTCATTGTTCTTCCTGTTGCAGGCCGCGGAACAGCTCGAGCAGCGGATTGCGGTTCAGCGGACTCTCCTCCAGCGGCTGAGTCCCGCTGATGAACGCCTCGTAGATGAAGTCCTCAGTGTCCTCGTTGGCCACCAAGCCGTTGGCGCGATCAATTTTAACCTCGACGATGTCCGCCGGTCTACGAAAGTCCTCGTCGGGCGTGCCCGCAAGCTGCAACGCCATGAACTTCGACCAGATAGGCAGGGCCGCGCCCGCGCCGGTCAGTCGCGGATACTTACGGTTGTCGCCGGGGTTCTTCTGGTCGAAGCCGACCCAGACCGCGCACAGCAGCCGCGGTGTATAGCCGATGAACCAGGCGTCGCGGTAGCCGTTGGTTGTGCCGGTCTTGCCCGCAGCCGTGTGGCGCAGGCCGTAGACCGGAGCCGAGCGGCCGGTGCCGCGCAAGAGCACGCCGCGCAGGATGTTGGTCAGCAGGTAGGCGTTCTGCGGCGCGGTGATTTTCTCGATCTCGAAGTCCTTGTGCCGCAGCTCCTCGCCGTGGGCGTTGAGCACCGCGCGCACCGAGATCGGGCTGGCGCGATAGCCTTCGTTGGCCAGCACCGAGTAGGCCGAGGCCATCTCGAGCACCGTGACCTCGTAGGCGCCCAGCACGATTGAGGGGGTCGGCGACAGCTCGCTGTTGATGCCCATCGCGCGCGCCATGGCCGTGACGCGATCAAATCCGACCATCTGGCCGACGCGCACCGCGGCGATGTTGTAGCTGTGCTCCAATGCGGTGCGGACCGTCACCTCGCCGTGTTTCTTGCCATCGTAGTTGCGCGGAGTGTAAGGCGGCGAACCGGCTTGGTCGATGGTGAACTTCTCGTCGTCCAGCAGCGTGGCCGCGGTGAACTCGAACTGGGGATCGCGCCAGGCGCGGTCGAACGCCGCGAGATAAGCGATCGGCTTGAACGACGATCCGGCCTGGCGCCGGGCCTGGGTCGCGCGGTTGAACTGGCTGCGGCCGTAATGGCGACCGCCGATCAGCGCGCGGATCGAGCCCGTGGCCGGTTCGATTACCACCAGCGCGATCTGCAGTGGATTGTCCGTATAGTCCTTGATGTTGGGAAACTGTCCCTCGAGCCGCTCGATGCCGAAGCGCACGGCCTGCTCGGCGTTGCGCTGCATCTGCGCGTCGAGGGTTGTGAAGACCCGCAGTCCCTCGCCGATCAGCACCTGCTCGCTGTAGTACTGGGCGAGCTGGGAGCGCAGCAGGTCGATGAAGTACGGCGCAAAGCGCAACGGCGGGCGCTGGGATCGCAGCTCGAGCTGCGATCCCGTGGACCGCTGTGACTCTTCGGGTGTGATCAGCCCCTGGTCGAGCATCCGTTCGAGGATGAAGTCGCGTCGCACCTCGGCGCGTTCGAGGTTGGTGCGCGGGTTGTAGATCCCCGGCGAGCGCACCAATCCGGCGAGCAGCGCCGACTCGGCGAGGTCCAGATTGCTCACCGACTTACCGAAGTAGAAGCGGCTGGCCTCGCCCACGCCGCAGATCGCCGCCGGGCCGATTTGGCCGAAGTAGACCTCGTTGAGGTACAGCTCGAGAATCTCCTCTTTGGAGATCTGCGTCTCGAGCACCACGGCGATGATCGCCTCTTTGAGTTTGCGCGAGTAAGTGCGCGACGGATCGTCGAGGTAGAAGTTTTTAACTAACTGCTGGGTGATCGTGCTGCCGCCCTGGACTACGCGCCCGGCGCGCAGGTTGGCGAGCATCGCCCGCGCCAGCGATAGCGGGCTGATCCCATAGTGTTTGTAAAAGCGATGGTCCTCCACCGCGATTACGGCGTTGATCAGGTAGGGGCTGATCTGATCGAGCCGCACCACCTCGCGATCCTCGCGGTGCGGCCCGGAGAAGGCCGAGATCTGCTCGGGCTCAAGCTCGGCGGAATAGATTTCGCTGTCGGCGCTCAGATCGCGCAGCCCCACCACGTTGCCGTTGCGCAGCTCCAGCCGCAGCAGGAACCCCGGCCGCTTCTCGTGGGGATAGTCGAAGTCGTGTACGAAGATCTCGTAGAACTGGTCCGTATTGCGGAACTGCCCCTTGCGCGTTGGCCGGGACGCGATCGTTGTATAACCCAGGCGCGACAGCCGACTGTCCAGGGCCAGCGCCTCGACGTTGGAGCCGGGGACGATCGTCAGCGAGTCGGAGTAGATTCGGCTGGGGACCTGCCAGCGTTGCGTGGCGGTGAAGCGCTCGCGCACCTCGTCGCGCAGACCGTAACCGTAGAGCGCGCAGCCGATCGCGAACATCACCAGCAACGCCGCGCCGAGCAGCAACAGCTGCCGGGCCAGTCTCAGCAGCAGCCGGGTCCGGCTCGCGCCGCTGCCGGGCTTGCGCGCCGGCTTGCGCCTGGGTTTGCCGGTGGGCTTACGCGTGCGCGACGTCGTGCCGCTGGTGCGCCGGCCGCCGCCGAGGGAGGTCGGGCCGGCCTTGCGCGCGCCGCCGGAGGTCTTGCGCTTGGGCGCCTCGCTCGTGCCGCGCGGCATGGTGATGCGCGGCTTACGTGTCGCCATCTAAACGCATTCCGGGAAAAGCCGTGGAAAGGAGGGAAATGGAGCCACCGAGGGGACTCGAACCCATGACCTGACGATTACGAATCGCCTGCTCTACCAACTGAGCTACGGTGGCTCTGCTCAATGCTCTGCCGCCCCGGTTGCCGCTGCTGAAGCACCCCTGCGGATCAATATCAGATAATGCCGTTGGCCGCGGAAGATCTCCAGTAGCAGCGACCCGTCGGCGGGTATGTTCTCCAGCACCGCTTCGAGGTCATCGATATCGCCAATGGGTTTTCCCTCTGCGGCGAGGATCACGTCATGGGCTGACAAATCGGACTGTTCAGCCGGGGAGCCGGAGCGGACGAATGATACGATAACGCCTTTGGGTGCGTCAAGATAATGCTCGCGGTAATTGCTCGTGGTCGGCTCCTCGGCCACGAAGCCCAGCCCGCTGTCCAGGGCGCGCGGCGGCTTACTCGGTTTCTCGACCAGCGTCACTTTGAGACCGAACGGTTGGTACTGGTCCTGATAAAGGCGGTAGATCACACAGTCCAGTTCCTCGCCTTGGGGCAGGGTGTTGATCTGGCGGATCAGCGTGCCCATCTTCAGGTCGCCGCTGCCATCGAGGTCGACACCGCCCAGGCGGGACATTAGGTCGCCGGGCAGCATCCCGGCGCGCTGGGCCGGCGAATCGGGCACCACGTCGGTCACGACAACGCCGGTGACCTCGGACAGGCCGATGTGCGCGGCAAGCTGCGGACTCAGCGGCTGAAGCTGCACGCCGAGCCAGGAGCGCATCGAGACTCCCGTGTCATGCACGTCGGCGATGAAGCTGTGGATCATATCGGTCGGGATTGCCAGCCCGATTCCGCGGCCGATGCCCGACTTGATTATGCCCACCAGCTCGCCGTCGAGGTTGAACACGCCGCCACCCGAGCTGCCCTTGTCGATGATCGCGTCGATCTGCACGTAGGGGATGATCTGATCGGAATCGGCGCGATCGATGAACGAGATCACGCCGGCGCTGACCGTCGAGCGCATTCCCATCGGGTTGCCCATGGCGAGGATCCACTGTCCCGGACGCAGCTTCTCCGAGGCGCCGATCTCGACGTAGGGCAAGTCGTGCGCGTCTACAAGTCGGATCAGCGCCAGGTCGATCCGGCGGTCCTCGGCCAACACCTCGACGTCGTGCTCCACGTCCGAGCCGTAGAGCAGGACCTTGATCGTCCGGCCGTTGGCCACCACGTGATGGTTGGTCAAGATCGATCCGTCGGGATCGATCAGTACTCCCGAGCCGCCGAATCGCGCGTCAGGATCGTTGAGGTTGCCGTAGACGTTGATCTGCACAACACACGGCAACGCGCGGGCCGTGGCCTGCTCCACGCGCTTCTCGAAATCAGCGGCCGCGGCCGGCAGCGCCACGGTCAGCAGCAGCGCACAAATCAACAGATGCCGTGATTTCATTGCTCCTCCGTGGATTGTGACCGCAAGCAGTGCTTTTCGGTTCCGGGACCAGCCCGATAATGCGGGTTATAGCGGCAGGTGCCGCCCGACCAGCTCGGCCAGTTTTTGCAGCTCGAAGGGTTTCTTCAAGTAGTCCGTGGCGCCCGAGTCGATCGCTCGACGCCGTTCGCCCTCGAAGTGGATCGTGGTGTAGGCGGTCATAAAGATCACCGGAATATCTTTGGTCTGCTCGTGTGACTTTAGTTGTTCGAGCACTTCCCAGCCGTCCATCTTGGGCAGCATGATGTCGAGCAGAATCAGCCCCGGGTTCCTCCCGCGCGCCAGCTCGACTCCACCCTCGCCGTCCTCGGCGCTGATCACTTCGTAGCCCACGTGGTGCAGCTTATTTACGATAATATCGACGTTTTCCTCATTGTCGTCGATTACCAGAATAAGCTTGCTGTGCTGCCGGTCCATCTGGATTCCCCTTTAATTAGCGACGTGTTTATGCTGTCCCTCGGACAGCTCGGTCAGTCGCTGCTCCAGGATAAATCGCATTTTATCCACCAACATCTTACTGTCGATCGGCTTGGTCATGTAATCGGCAACGCCCAGCGAATAGCCCAGCGAGCGGTCGTCGATGATCGAGACCACCACCACCGGAATGTCCTCGGTCTTGGGATTGGATTTGAGCTCGCGCAGCACCGACCAGCCGTCGCGGTAGGGCATCATGATGTCCAGGGTGATCGCCAGCGGCTGTAACTCCTTTGAGCGCTTGATCCCCTCCTCGCCGTCAGTGCAGCCGACCACCGAGTAGCCCTCGCGTTCCAGGGAGTCGCGGATCAGGTTCAGCGCGTCCAGGTCGTCGTCGATCGCCAGCACTACGCGGTTCTCTTTGGACTGCTCGGCCAGCTTGAGCTTGGCGTCGGCCTGGTCCTGTTCGATGTTGCAGGGGATCTCGACGCTGAACTTCGAGCCCTCGTCGGGCTTGCTGGTGACCCAGACCTCACCCTCGAGAAACGCCGCGAATTTACGCACGATCGACAGGCCCAGCCCCGTGCCGCCGTACTTACGCGTGGTCGAACCGTCGATTTGGCGGAAGGGATCGAAGATCGCGTCGAGCTTGTCATCGGGGATGCCGATGCCGGTGTCCGAGACCTCGATGCGCAGGCGCTTTGCATTGGGCAGCATATAGGCCTTGAGTCTGACCTCCCCCTCGTCGGTGAACTTCAGCGCGTTGGAAATTAGGTTGAGCAGGATTTGCTGCAATTTCGAGCGATCGGTGCGCAGAATGGGGATCTGCTCGTCCAGGTCGACCGCGATGCTGATTTTCTTCCTCTCGAACAACGGTTTGATTGAGGTCAGCATCTCGCTGACCAGCTGATTGAAAGTCACGTTCTCGATGTATAGCCGCATGCGACCGGCCTCGAGCTTGCTCATGTCCAGGATGTCGTTGATCAACGCCAGCAGGTTCTGCGAATTGGCTTTGACCCGCGCCAGGCTGTCGATCTGTCGTTCGTTGAGATCGCCGTACACGCCGTCAACCAGCAGGTCGGCGTAACCCAGGATCGCGTTGAGCGGCGTGCGCAGCTCGTGGGACATGTTGGCCAAGAACTCGTTCTTCAACCGGTTGGCCTTGTAGACCTTCTCTGTGCTCTTCTGCAGCTCGGTGTTCAGCAGGTGGAGCTCGGCCGTGCGCTCGCTGACGCGGCGCTCGAGATTCAGCCGCTGTTCCTCAATCTCGGCCAGGGCGCGCGACAGCTCGCGCGCCATGCGGTTGAATCCCTCGGCCAGCGTGCCGATCTCGTCGCTGAGCGTGGTGCGGATGCGTACGTCGAGGTTGCCGCAGGCCATGGCGTCGGCCGCGGAGATCAGCTTGCGCAGCGGCAATACCAACGAACGCCCCATTGCCACGGCCAGGCCGATTACGCAGATCAGCACGATGAAGCTGATCATCGCCACAAGCTGCCTGATGTGCGAACGAGTGGTTTCCAGCGACATCTGGCTCTGATCGTCGGGCAGGTCCACCTGGTACTCGACGTTGGTCGGCTGCTGCTGCATCAGCTGCTCGTAGGCTTGGCTGACCAGCGCCGAGGTCACCAACACCGGCAACACGCCGATCATCAACAGGAATAACAGCAGGCGTCGGGTGATGCTCGATTTAAGCATTCTCGTTTCCCTCGACGTCCATTTGCTGATCCACTTCCTTGGATACAACGATCAGCTGCGTGCTGGTCCATGAGTAACAGAAGTAGGCGATCAACGCCGAGATCAACATCAGACCCCTGCCGGCGAGCATCCACCATTCGGCGGTCAGGCCCTTGGCGTCGGCCACCCCCACGGTCTCGTAGATCATTATACTTAGCACGATCAGCGCGTACTCGGTATCGCTGCGGTCCAGGCCGCGGATCCTGCGCCAACCCCACAGTATCAGATCGGAGACCGTCATTAACACGGCGGCAACGAACACGCAACCAAAGGCGATGAACGTGCGTGTGGAGAGCTGCCACTCCGATCCGAATTCCGTGGCCTCGCGGAATTTCACGCCGTCAATCGCGAGAAATATCAGAAATAGCAGGCCGCCCAACCCGGCGTAGATTGTGATCATCCTGGTCAACCCGGTCTTGCCGAAAACCCGCCGGGAGAGGAAGTACAGCGCCGGTATCAGGTGCAGCGCCAGGAAGACCTGGACCACGATGAAGATCGCTAGGTCCATATCGCTGTTGCCCAGGTAGTGGAAGACCTGTCGCAGTCCGGCGAAGAACCACAGGCAGGCGAAAAGCAGCCAGAACAGCGCGAACGAACGGTCTTCCGGCGCGCGGCCGGAGAGGTGCACGATCTGATAGGCGGTGACCAGGCCCATCGCCGCCACGGCCCAGACCGTGAATACGTTGAAAGTGATTGCGATGTTCATCGGCTAAACTACTATTACCTCCTGGAACTCGCCGAATACGTCACGCAGGGCGTTGGAGATCTCGCCCAACGTGCCCTGCGCCCGGACCGCCTCGATGATCGGCGGCATCAGGTTTTCGGTGCCGTGCGCCATGCGGCGCAGCAGCTCGAGCTTGGATTGCAATGCCGCCTCGTCGCGGGCCGCGCGCAGCTTGGCGATTCGCTCGACCTGCTGTTGTTCGATCCGTGGGTCGACGCGCAGTATCTCCTGGTCTCCCGCGCAGTCCTCGTTTTGTTGAACGTAGCGGTTGACGCCTACGACCACGCGCTCGTCCGCGTCGACCGCGCGCTGCCACTGATAGGCCTTGTCCTGGATTTCGCGTTGGGGGTAGCCGGCGAGGATCGCCTCGACCATCCCGCCCATCTGATCGATGCGCTCGATGTACTCCAGCGCCTTGGTCTCGATCTGGTCGGTGAGCGACTCGACGAAGTAGCTGCCGGCCAACGGATCAATGGTCTCGGAGACTCCCGATTCCTCGGCGATCAGCTGCTGCGTGCGCAGGGCGATGGTCACCGCCTGTTCCGAGGGCAGGGCCAGCGCCTCGTCGCGGCTGTTGGTGTGCAGGCTCTGGGTTCCGCCGAGCACCGCGGCCAGCGCCTGGAGCGTCACGCGCACCACGTTGTTGTCCGGCTGCTGCGCGGTGAGCATCGAGCCCGCGGTCTGGGTGTGGAAGCGCATGGTCCACGAGCGCGGGTCCTTGGCCTTGAAGCGCTCGCGCATGATCCGTGCCCACATCCGTCGGGCCGCGCGGAATTTGGCGACCTCCTCGATCAGGTTGTTGTGGGCGTTGAAAAAGAAGCTCAGCCGTCCGGCGAAGGCGTCGACGTCCAGACCGGCGTCGATCGCCGCCCGTACGTAGGCGATGCCGTCGGCCAGCGTGAACGCGACCTCCTGGACCGCCGAGCAGCCGGCCTCGCGGATGTGGTAACCCGAGATGCTGATCGTGTTGAACTGCGGAGCCTGTTCCGAACAAAAGGCGAAGATGTCGGAGATGATCCGCATCGAGGGGCTCGGCGGGAAGATGTAGGTGCCGCGCGCCATGTACTCCTTGAGCACGTCGTTCTGGATCGTGCCGCGTACTTTATCAAAGGGCACGCCCTGGCTCTGGGCCAGCACCAGATACATCGCCAGCAGCACGGCGGCCGTGGAGTTGATCGTCATCGAGGTGCTGACTTTATCCAACGGGATGCCCTCGAACAGCGTGCGCATGTCATCGAGCGAGTCGATGGCCACGCCGACCTTGCCCACCTCGCCGGCCGCCAGCGGGTTGTCCGAGTCGTAGCCCATCTGCGTGGGCAGGTCGAAGGCGATCGACAGTCCGGTCTGACCGTGGTCGAGCAAATACTTGAAGCGCTCGTTGGTCGAGGCCGCGTCGCCGAAACCCGAGTATTGGCGGAACGTCCAGAACCGGCCGCGGAACATTGTGGGCTGGACTCCGCGCGTGTAGGGATAGCTGCCGGGGAATCCCAGGTCGCGCTCGTAATCTTGATGCTCAAGGTCCAACGGCGTGTACAGCCGCTCGACCTTGATGTCAGAGGTCGTTTTAAAATCGGGTTTACGTTCGGGACGCTTGGCCAGGGTCTTGTCCACGACCTTTTCCTGCCAGGCTTTCCGACCCTGCTCGATACCATCGGGCATTTGGTGAACCTCCAATTATTTATAACCAACAAATCTTATCACAACGGTTCCAGATTATTCGACTAAAGGGGCAATCGGGAGGGGGTAAAGATCAAGAGATTGATCTTTGTGTGTGGCGCGAGCGCCCAGCTTCGAGCTGGAGCAAGGCACGCGAGCGGACCATAATCATTGTCCAACGATACGCTCCGCGACGCGGGATTGGTCGATGTTTAATTACAATCGCAATGCGCGAGTTTTGCTGCGCCTCAAAGGTGCCGTCGCGGGGAGGGTCGTGGCATTAGGACCAGCGAACTGTGCGAGCCTTGTCCCCGGCTCAAAGCCGGGTGCGGGGCGGGTCGTTGAGATACGACGATGGTTGCTCGCGTGCTTTGCGCCGGGTTAACCCAGGCGGGTGCTGCGTTCGGCCTCGCGTTCGATCTTGCGCAGGCTCTTGCGCTCTTTTTCCAGACTGCGCTTGTGCTCGACGCTGTAGCGCGTCCAGGGGCGCAGTTGCAGGCGCTTGAGGTCGATCGGCTCGCCGGTGCCCTCGCAGATACCGTATTCGCCGGTCTCGAACTTCTTCAGCGCGTGGTCCAGCTCGCGCAGTAGCTTCTGGTCCTTGTCAAGCATTCGTAGGTTGAACGCTTGCTCCGAAGCGAAGCGGGCGTGGTCGCCGTCGTCGCGCATATCCTCGGAAGAGTGCAGGCTGCCGTCGGTTCGGGTCTTTCTGGTCTTGTTCAGAATCACGTCGCGCTTGGTCAAAAGCAACTTGCGGAACTTGTCGAGGTCTCTTTTTCTCATCAGGGGCCTCCACCCGGGGAAATTGGGCGGATTATGTATAACGATTGATCGGCGCTTGTCAAGTTCGCCTAATAATAAAAGGCGGCTTCCCCGGCCGGAACTCGGACGAGGAAACCGCCTTGCGGGTTGGCTGAGGATTAAATTCCGGACTGTTTGAGCTTCTCGCCGAGCACCGGATATTCGTAGTGCTCGCCCTGGCCGACCTTGATCGCGGCCATGATCGCGAGCACCAGGCCCAGCACGCTGATGGCCAGACTCAACACGGTGAGCAGAAACCCGATCACCGGTATGCCGATGAAGCCCAACACGCCCTGGACGATACCGATCACGAAAAATACGGCGATAAACGCCGTCTGGAAAAAGCAGGCCTGCTTGAGCTGAAAGATCAGCTCGCGGCTCTTGCCCGAGGCCGGATCCTTCCATACCTGCCAGAGGATCAGGTTGACGATCGGGCCGATGCAGCACAGTAGGTAGAACAAGTGGGCCAACAGTCCCAAGACTTTCTCATCCTCTTTGAGCTTGTCCGATGACTGCTCCGCAGCTTCGTTCGCAGGCGGAGGGGGAGGCGGCGGCGGAGGAGGCGGAGGGGGAGGCGGCG
>JAVCCG010000021.1 GCA_030765605.1 Candidatus Alcyoniella australis | reverse complement strand
GCCCGTTCAACGCCGCACTTCGTATGCCGCGCGGGTCATCGCCCTGCCTAGAGTCGGCGGCCTGCACCATCGCTACGAGTGGCGCGACGCAGCGTAGGGGTCGGCGAGTTCAGGCTGTCAGCGGGATACGTCGATCAGGGCCGTGGTTTGTCCAGCTGAGAAACTTTTACTTGAACCATTGCCCGGGCTGAGGCTCCCACTGATGGAGACCCGCTGCTACGGATGAGCGATGACCCGAACCAGAGGTTGAAATCAGGCACGATCTAGTTTTGGCGAGCCACAGGCGGCGATGACGATGATGACGACGATGATGGAGGCTGCTGCGGCTGAGAGCAATAATTCAACGCCTGAAGCTTTCGCATATGGCCTCGTATGCCACCTTAGGGAAGAGAAAAAGCGCCGGAACTGGTTGTTCAGTCAACCCCGCGGACCAAGCGCACGTAGTTATAGTACCGCTCGCCGCCCTCACCGGCTGGACCGCCTTCGACCTTCGTGTCAAAGCGAACCGCGCCCGCCCCGTGAAAATCCTCGCCACTGCCGCCAACCGCCATTCCGAAGGACACGTACCATGCGTAATAGTAACTTGGATCAGAGGGGTTGAAGTAGGCCGAGGTGCTGGTCCAGAAGTAGGGATAGTCGTCGTCGCCTGCTTCGTTGATGATCGCCGTGCAACTGAACATCGGATCAATGGCCGGACCCACCTTCGCAGCCTCGGCCGCACTCGGAGAGCGCGTGTAATCCACAATGCTCTGCAACTCTTTGACGTTGGGTAGACGCCAGTCGGTGTAGCCGAGGTAATTGGCCTCATTTTGGGTCTGCGCATAGGCCAGCGCATTCTCCCAGTCCACGCCGGAACCGCTGTCGTTTTGCATCCACATCAGGCCGGTGGCTTGGTCGGTGATCGTGCCGTCGCCGTTATCCACGAACTGATTTACGCCATACTCCTCACCCCGCACGCAACGCACGTAATTCCCCGCGATAGGGCCTGTGCCATTTGCCGGATAAGCCTTGATATGTCCTGTTCCGTGGTTCACGCCAAAGGCCGCGTCCGATTGGCCCTCAACCGTGACGCCGACATAATGGTTGCTGGACCAATATTGCTCGTCCTTGCTGATTTGGTTGCCGACCAGGTCGAACACGTCGGCATCGACGTACGGCCAGCCGGTCTCAAAATCACTGATCGAAAACAGCTCTTTGAGGCTCGGGGCGCGCCAGTCGTCGTAATCGGCCAAAGTCAGCGACTCACAGGAGGCCAAGGCGCCTTCCCAGCTATAGGATTCGCTGCTGGGCGTTTTTTCCCACATCAGTCCGGTGACTAGGTCTGTTACCGTGCTGTCGCCATTGTCTTGGAAGTCGAGCGCTGAACCGTCGTACTGGGCGTCCTGACCGTAGAACGCCTCGCCCGGTAATGGGAAGGCGATTTCATTGTCCGTGTCGTAGCACTTGTCTTGCCCGGTATCGACCAAAGGGTATTCATAATCTGTCGGATTGTCGTCATCATCATTGACGTCGTCATCATCGGTATCGGTTACATCATCATCGTCGTCTCCGGTGTCGCAAGCCACCAGCACGGCGACAATCAGCAATAGGAGGAGCGTGATTTGCACAAAAGTCTTCATCGTATGTCTCCGCTTCACCTTGTGGTTCATTCGACCGGCGGACCGCCCTCGGGTACACAAGCCAGCACATCGCCGATTTGTTCACAGTTACCGGTTACAGGTTCACCGCCCATGCCTTCGAATTCGCAATCATCCCCCGCCGCTTTGTCTTCACAGGCTTCGATGGCCTCGTCAGGCGGCGGTTCTTCTTCGTCGTCGTCATCATCATCCGGTTCGGGAATCGAATCGTCATCATCGTCATCATCCGGTGCAGGACTATTTCCGCCACCGGTGACACAGCGAACGTAGTTGAAGATTCGAACAGCGTCGCCCTGCGGGCCGTTCCCGTCAGGGTAATCTGCGGGATCGCCGTCTTTGGGATCGCTACGCTGGGCGCCGGCGCCGTGGACGTCGATCCAGCTTCCATCCATGTAGCCAAGGGCGCGCCCGAAGGAAACATAGGCCGCAAAGCCGCCCGAGCCGTTGGACGACGCGTGCGTTGTGCCGGTCCAAAAGAACGGGTAATCCGCGTCGCCGCCTTCGTTGGTGATCGACGAGATGTTGAATATCGGATCGATGGCCGCGGAGGATGTCGTGTCCGGTGAACGGGAGTAGTCGACGATGCTTTGCAACTCTTTGGCATTGGGCAAACGCCAGTCATCGTGTCCGGCGAGGTCGAGGGTTTCGCAGTAGTCCAGCGCCGCTTCCCAGTTCATCCCTTGGCCGCTGTCGTTTTGCTGCCACAGCAGGCCGGTGGCGTTATCGGTCACAGTCTGGTCGCCGTTGTCGGCGAAGTTGTTGGCGCCATAGGTGCCGTTGTTGCGGACGTGGATCGTGTAATAGCCGCTGGGGGCTGGTCCCGTCCCGTAGCATTTGATGCGACCGTCGGCGAAGTTGACGCCAAAGAAGCATTCCTGGCCACCCATGACGCTCGCCACGTAAATGCTGCTGGTCACCCACTGCGAGTCGATGATCCGCTGGCCCGCGTTGGTGTCGCCGTATTCGAAAGCGAAGTAGTTGGCGTCGATGAACGGCGTCAGGCCGGAAGTGTCGTCACCGGTTTCGCCGCTGGGATCTTCGCCCGAGAATTGAATCAGCGAGTAGAGATCTTTGATCGTCGGCAAACGCCAGTCGTCGTGACCGGCGAGGCTGAAGCTACCGGCACCGGCAACCGCATCGGCGTACGACGTCTTGTCGCCCGGGTCGGCTTGCCACATCAGGCCAGTGATCAGGTCGGTGACGGTGCCGTCGCCGTTATCTTGATAGCGTGGCTGGTAGCCGTCGTACTGGGCGTCCTGACCCAGGAAATCGCTGCCGCAGGTGATCGCCGCGCTCAGGCCGTAGCATTGTGACTGATCGGTATCAACCACGGCGTAATCCACATCGGGCGGCGTGAAATCGTCGTCGTCATCGTCGGCAGCGTCGTCGTCGGCCGCATCATCGTCAGCCGAATCGTCGTCGTCGCCGTTGGTGCAGGTGACAAACGCGCCACACAGCAGTACGGCGAGTGCGATGCATATCAAACGATAGCTCAGTTTCATCTCATCTCCAGTCTGAATTGCGGCTGAGAATTTTGCTGCGGTCTTCACAGTTATTAGACCGTTCAGATACTTAGAGCGTTAGAGTTTAAGGTCGCTGCTTTTCATTGGTTGGCGGACCGCCCGCGGGCACGCAGGCCAACACGTCACCGTCCATTTGGCAGGATCCGGTCACGGATTCGCCACCCATGCCTTTAAATTCGCAGTCCTCGCCCACTGCCTTGCCAGTACAAGAATCAACAGCCTGTTGCGGCGGTGGCAATGGGCCGCCTGCCGGAAGACCTGGGCCCTGAAAGTCGGGGACCGGGGGATGGGACGCGAGGAATTCTTTGAAACGACGATTTTGCTCCGGCGTGAGGATCGTTTGCATTTCCCGGTCAAATTGCTCACGTACCGCATGAATCTGCGGGAAGACCTCTTTTACCGCTGCCTCCACTTCCACGCGGTGACGTTCCACAATGGGTTGCGCCAAACGTAGCTGGTCGGAGTCCAGCCCGTACGATGCAAACGGCTGCGGCAGCCCACTGGGCCCATTAACCGCAAATGGTGGTGGTCCAGGCGGTCCAGAGGGCCGCAACCAGGTTACCAACGCCGCTCCGGTCGCGATGCCTGTCAGAAAGATTCCGGCGAGGATCAGGACGGCAATCAATGTTGCCCGACGGCGCGGCGCTTTAGCGAGCATCGAGCAGCTCCATGACCTGCAGCACGTCAACATCCAGCGGAATGCTGTCGGCCTCGGCCCACGTCGAGATCATCTCCACTGGGTCCATCGTCGTATCGCCTTTGCCGCTCTGGACTACGGGATTTAAGGCAAGGAACATCAGAATCCACATTGAAATAGCGGCCATGCCCGTGGCTAGTACAACGCGGCGTCCGATGTAAGAAATGGCGTTTAGAAGCGGATGGGGATCAGTTGCTTGTGTTACACCGGCCATTACCGCGCGCACCGAACGCTCGAAGCGGTTGGGATCAGCCAGCGGATCAAGCGAAGAAAAGTCGATGCGATTATCATCCATGCAACACCTCATTACCAAAATCCTCGCCAAGTTTTTGGCGCAAAGCACGTCGCGCAACAAACAGATGCTGGCGAGACATCGTCTCCGAGATCTTCAGTACGTTGGCGATCTCGGCAT
This sequence comes from Candidatus Alcyoniella australis, assembly GCA_030765605.1. Lineage (NCBI taxonomy): Bacteria > Candidatus Lernaellota > Candidatus Lernaellaia > Candidatus Lernaellales > Candidatus Alcyoniellaceae > Candidatus Alcyoniella > Candidatus Alcyoniella australis. The sequence continues at coordinate 38,052 of JAVCCG010000021.1, read as the reverse complement.
GTTTCCAATCCTGTAGATCGTGCAACAGCACTACCTCGCGCTGCACGGCGTTTAGCACTTCCAGAGCGTCGATCAGCCGTTGCCGCAGTAAAACATCGCCGCGCGGATTCACTTCGGTCACATCGGTCTTCACCATTTGGTCGAGCAACACAGAGCGATTCAAGCGCTTCGTAAGATGGTTGAGCGCCCGATGGCGAACCGACTTGAGCAGCCACGCGGCGAATCGCGACGGCTCACGGCACTGGTCGAGGCGTTCGAGAGCAACCATTAGCGACTCTTGTGCGACGTCCTGAGCATCGGCGGGGTGCCGCATAACACCCAGCGCCACCGAATAGGCAGGGCGCAAAAATCTTCGGACCAACGCTTCCTGCGCTGTCATCTCGCCTCGTCGAGCCCGCAAAACGAGATCTGCAACATCGTCATACTCAACCATGTAACCTCAAGGTGCCTAATACTATGACCAGCGGCGACCCGGGAGCGTTATTATATTCTTAAAGTGAAACCGATTACGTGATGAAGACTATGCGCTGCCGATAAACGCCATTAAGCGTGAAATCCCTATCTCGGCTGTCAGAACTCCAATAAGCCCTGTCCCTCGCCAAAACTCGACCATTAATGAAATCAACGAATTACTAGATCACGTCATAGTCTTCAACGAGCGCCACGCCATGAGGCTGCTGCCGATGGCGATCCGCTGTTACGGATGGGCGATGACCCGAACCAAAGGTTGAAATCACCCGTGATCTATTTTTGGCGAGCCACAGGCTTCAAGCCACCGCGGAAAGGCTCATTGGAGTACGACCCTGATCACTCCTCCTCGCCCGCCTCCAGCCAGAACCGCCTGAAGTTCATATTGTAGTACATGCCGTCAAAGCGGCCGCTGGACAGGCTGCTGACGATCCAGCCGCCCAGGCCGTCGGGGTCCATGTACTTGGTCGGGATCACCGCGTTGTACCCGGCGTGGTACTCCTCGGTCCACCCGCCTGTCCATTCGACCTCTGATATTTTCGTCCACGGTCCCCAGGGCGTGGGCGCCTCGTAGAAAATCCAGACGCAAACCGCCCGAGAGCTGTAAAGGTAGCGGTTGAGCTGCGGGATGTAGACCACGCTGCCCTGTGCTATCGCGCTCTGATCTCCTCCGCAATAAAGGTCCTCGTCCAGCAGCACGGTTACCTTGTCGTCGATGTCCACTGACCAGAGCGGGAGATCGCCTGCAAAGCCCGATAGAAACATCCAGGCCGAGCGGTCCATGATTCTGTCTTTCGGCACTCTCGCCAGGTACATCTTGGTCTGCAGGAAGTCGTTGGAGAAGCGCCAGTTGTAGTCCAGGCCATAGACGTAGATGTAGTCGTCGAATGCGTGCTCCTGGCACTTTCCGAAGTCAAGGAAAAACCCGGTGGTAAAGACGTGGTCGGTGAACATCGGTGCGGCTTGATCGTAGTACCAGGTCAGGCCGTTGTCGTGCGACACTGAGAGCGATGCGTGCGGCGCGTGGCTGAATGGCTCCATGTCCCACTGGTTGGCCAGGTTTTGAAAGAAAAGGTATAGGTCGCCGTCCGAGCAGATGATGCCGGTCGGCTTGCGGGAGTACTTCCAGATTTCCGGGCCCCATTTGCCCGCGATGTAATGCCCCCAGCCCTGGCGCGGCGAATATCCGGCCAGGTTCGGCGGCTCGCCATCGATTATGCTGAAGACAATATCGGTCACAACAAGCGAAAAGCCGATGCCGTCACCAGCGGCCGTGTAGACTCGGTCGTCTTCGCCCCAGGCACAGGGCCACAGATCGCCGGTGTACTGGGGCAGCAAGGGGTTGGCGAGCTTGAAGTTGGTCGCCTCCTCCACCTCGACCGACAGGATCGGATACGAAGGGCCGGCGTCGTCATCGTCGTCATCATCATCGTCGTCATCATCGTCAATATCATCGTCATCATCGTCGTCGTCATCTGGTGGTGTTGTGTCATCGTCGTCATCTGAAGTGTCATCAGAATCCCCCTCAGAGGAACACCCTGTAAAACTAAGAACAAAAACTATGAGCAGAATCAAAAAGATGTGCTTCATTGATTTCTCCAATGTCTTTCCAAATTACCGTAACAAAAGGCATTCATCCATGCAACGCGGGAATTAGGCGTGACCCGCTACTACGGATGAGCGATGACCCGAACCAAAGGTCGAAATCACCCGTGATCTAATTTTGGCGAGCCACAGGTGGAAGCGTTTCGGAAAAAAACTTCCGCCGGAAAAACGCGCGAAAACGCTCCCGCGCAAAAAACCGTATGCACTCATGGACGCACGCATGGATGAAGATCGCGGCTTGGTACGGTGTTTATAAAAAGAATTGGCAGCAATGTCATAGAGATACGGTGGATTTGAACCGCCAATCACGGTCGATCGGCACCGCATGGACGCTCATGGATAACATGCTGTTTTTATTGCGCTTTAATGGACGCGCATGGACGAAACATGGATGGATGAATCGTGGTTCGCCTTTATATTCAATCAGTTACATGGACGACGCCAATTGTTTCCCGAAATTTGACCCCCTCTTTTTGGCTGGTCGTACCTCTTCTAGCGGTTTCTCAATCTTTCCATCTTCCATGACTCACCTACTCATTGATCGTTTTCTTTCTCCCTAGCTCCCACGACGTACACCCTCCAAATCAAATTTCTGTGTCATTAAACCAATAAATTATATTTCAACGGTTCTGAAAGCATGTCTCTTGTGTAACCTCCGAATGTTAAAAATGATATATCATGGTCTAGATATATCATGGTCTAATTGATACCTGGATCGTCGAACTGCTGCCACTACTACTTCTCAGTTTCCAACTCTGTCTCTGGCTCTGGGATGTGCTGCCATCTGATGTTATTGCAGAAACTCTAATCTCACCTGTATTACAGTCACTGTGATCGCAATTTCCTTTATAACCTGTCCCATTTACTGCAACTACTTTTATATAATTAATGCCTGAAACCACGCGAACGCGCTCGCATGAGTATGTGTTGAACAGCTCTTCTTTCATCACATGCGCACCGTTAACATAAACAGATAGAATATCACCGTCCTCACACTCATGATCTCTGATACAGATTTCCATCATTGGTACAGCGGTAACAATGGGTTGCCAATTCTTTAGTCCCTCTTCGACTATAGACTGTTCTTGAACACGTTGCCATGTAGTATCTTTCGCAGCGAATCCTTCAAGTTGATGCCAGCCAACTAAAGTATTTTCGTCTTTGAGCCTCAGAGAATAGTTAAAAACCGTTCCTACTCGAAAATGTAATGTTGTGCCATCGTATTGGTACTTGTCGATTAAAACAGGTTCTTCAACACACTGCACCGTTATGGTATTATCATCGACAACTATTTTAAAAGTAAGATTATCATTATCAACCCAAGTTCCACTGAAACTACTAAGCGAATCTGAGTACGAGACCCCTAAACCGATGAATAGAACCAGCGTTAATACTGCTATAAACGAAAGTCGTCTCATCATGATTTTCCTCCTCAGGTTATTATCTTTGTAATGCCATTCATCAGTAGATTAATAAGCGATGTGAAAATGCTATCTTGAAACTGTGGTAGTTTGCCCTTCGATAATGGTTACATTAAACGGACTGAATACCGGATCATGCTTCGGCTTGATCGTGTAACATCCAGGTTCCAGTGCTTGTTTGCCTTTTCCACAATCATAGTCGATGAATTGGTCGCCGCGGTATATATCCCAACAATCGCGGCCAGCCCAATTGAATTCCAAAACACCACCTTTCGTTACTGTGTTTTCGTACCCATCCCTTATCGTTACAGTAAATGGCGTGAAATATGGGTGGTGCTTTGGCTTGATCGTGTAAATACCTGCCTCCAGCGCTTGTTTGCCCTTACCACAATCATAGTCAACGAATTGGCTGCCACGGTATATATCCCAACAATCTCCACCAGCCCAATTGTAAACGAAAACGCCGCCGAAGCTTACCGTTGAAGTTTGACCATCCCTTATCGTTACAGTAAATGGCGTGAAATATGGGTGGTGCTTTGGCTTGATCGTGTAAATACCAGCCTGCAACTCTTGTTGGTCTTTTCCGCAATTATAGTCAACGAATTGGCTGCCGCGGTATATATCCCAACAATCGCCACCAAGCCATTCAAATACCAGCTTACCCGATCCAATGGCTTGTAAAGGATAAAACAGTATCGTGGCTATTAATGCGAACATTGGAAGATACAAATATTGAACAGCGGATTTCTGTAGCAAACGTCTCTTTGACCGTACTATCTTTCTTTTCATGACGTCCTCCATATATAACCAGCATTCCCCATATCAACCGCTGAAACGGGGAATTTCAGGTTCCATTTATAATAAAGATCAGTCCGATAGCACCGAGTGGTTTTGATTATTATTCGTGATGACTGAAGTATACAGCCCCTTGGATCTTTTGTCAATCGAAATAGCCGAAAACACGTAATCCAGCGATATCTCGGCCTCTTTTTTCCTTGTCGCGTCTTGAAGAGGGCGGATGGATCACGCCGAGCAATATCGCGATGCTGGCGAGGGCGTTTATCGGGGAGTGCGACGTGGGAGAAGTCATGGTAACGGGGATTCAGCCTGCGGCTGCGTACATGCTTCGACGCTACACCTGGCCCGGAAACGTGCGAGAGCTGCAGAGCGCGATCCAGGTTGCGTGCGCGAGGGCTTTCGTTGAGCACCGCAAGGCAATTGCTCCACGCGACCTACGGACTCCGCTCTGGTTATCGCCCTGTCGAGAGTCGGCGGCCTGCACCATCGATACGAATGGTGGAATGCGGCTTAGAGTTCGTTGATTTCCAGATTGCCAGCGGGCTATGTCGATCAGGGCGATTATGAGAATATGACACGGGTGAAAATCTGGCACGAGGAGGTGCGACATAGAAGCGACACTCAAGAGTTTGCAAGGTCCGGGGCAGTTCTGTTCTCTGCTGGCTCGAACCATGAAGCAGATGATGGGGATGAGCCTGCTGCCTGCGGACCAAAAGATCTCGAAACAGCTAAACGAGAAGATCTGTCTGGCCGTCAGCGGCGTGAACAATTGCCGCTACTGTAGCTGGCTGCACACCAAGACGGCCTTGGAAAAGGGCTTGGCCGAAGAGGAGGTGCGCGCGCTGCTGGCCACGGAGTTCGAGGATCTGGACCCCGAAGACGCTACGGTCGTGCTCTACGCCCAGCACTGGTCCGACTGCGACGGCCAGGTGACATCGGGCGCCAGGAACAGAATGCTGGACAAATACGGTTCCCAACGAACCGCTGCCATCGAGGCTCAGATCTGCGCCGTCTACTTCGGCAACCTGTGCTCGAACACGGTTTTCGCTTATCGACAGGGCCAAGTCGACACCAAGTGGCGTCCGACAACACTTCTGACCTACTTGCTTTCCCTTCCCGTGGCCATCGGCATCATGGGGATGGCCGGACTTAAAGAACCTTAATGCGGAGGAGGGATTTTCGGGGCCGGTGAATCACACAAATTGACTCCTGAACCCCCGCCAATATTTAATTAAATTGTAATTCATCCTGCTTGTTCCGACTCTTGACCTCAGTGGTCGATGGTGCAACAATGTAAACATGGTGTTGTACCAAAGGAGAGGGTGAAACATGGTCAAGACCCTGATCAGGCACGGCAACAGTCTCGCGTTGGTGATCGACCGGCCGATCCTCGATCTGCTCAAGATCGAACCGGACACGCCCCTTGAGATCACAACGGACGGCGAGGGGCTTCACGTGCGGCCGGCGCGCGGGAATGACCACAAATCGCGCGTCCGCAAGGCGACCAAGCGGATGATGAAGACCCACGAGCAGACGCTTCGCAACCTCGCTAAATGAACCCGGAGTTTCTTGACCTGGAGGACGCGCTGGAGATCCATACCCTCCAGCTCTCGCGCTTCGGCGGCTCCACAGGCCTGCGGGATCGCGGGTTGCTGGAGTCCGCGCTGGCCCAGCCACAGGCGGTCTTTGAAAGCGCCTTCTTGCACGCGGACATCTTCGAGATGGCAGCGGCCTATCTCTTTCACATTGTCCGCAACCATCCCTTCGTGGACGGCAACAAGCGTACCGGGCTGCTGTGCGCGCTGGTTTTTCTCGAGATCAATGGGGTCCAGGTTTCTGCCGAGGAATCCGAGTACGAGCGCCTGACCCTGGCGACGGCAGAGGGCCAGATGGACAAGCCGACCCTGGCCGAGTTCTTCCGCACCCATTCCCGGCAGTAAGCGCCTCTATTTTTTTCTCAGCGAAGGGCTCTTATCGAGACATTCGGCCCAAGCCCTGGACTGCGATATCCACGAGCTGATCGGCTGACCTGTACCCGATACTACCTGTCGACTTTAATAATCTTTACATATACGTCGTATATATTTATAGTTATTACAATTTACGGCAATGATCCAAGTTAGGGGAGGTCGGTGTTGTCAAGGGCATTTCCGGAAGCCTCTGGATGGCGATTTTGGCTTGTAATCATCGTGGCAGCGTCATGTTGTGTCGGTTGCGACAAAGGCTCCGGGAACCACGGACCAGGCGATGCGCACGATGACGCAGGCAGAGACGATGGCAACGCTGTTAATTGTGTAATTCCATATAATGATATGCGCATTACGTCGGACACGGTCATCTGTCCCAACGCCTATAGAATCCCCGATCCGGAGGAAAACGGTGTGATTATCATCGCCGCCTCGGGCGTCACCCTGATCGGCGAGGGCGTTACCCTCCAGGGGAACGGCAGGGGGGTGGCGATCAAGCTGGCGGGCCGACTTCACGACGTAACGGTCGGCGGATTCACTATTCTGGATTATTACAACAGCGTTGAATGTTATGGTCATTTCAGCGACATCCTGCTCCACCAGATGACGATTAAGGGATCGCGCAATATGCACCTTCAGGTCACACCCTCGCAGGACGGTCTGGAGAACCACAGGATCGTGATCGAGGATATTGTCGCCAAGAATTCGTTCAATACCGGCATCGCATGCAGGTCCTGCTTTGATTCGGTGGTGCGGAGAATTTCTTCATCAAACGAGAATGCGGATGTCATGGAATCCAACCTGATGCTGTTTGGTGGTGCCCGCAATCTGATCGAGATTAACTCCGTCTACACGCGGAACGAGAGCGGCTGCAACGCTATCTGGATAAGTAAATCCGACAATAACATCATTCAAAACAACGAGATGAACCTGGGCAACAAGGACGGCAGCCACTTTTACGGCTCATCGCATAACATTTTTCGGGGCAATAGAATCGTACTTAATAAAAATTCCCAGAATTCCGTGGAGATACTCGATGCCAAGTCGAGTGGCAATGAATTTTATGGCAATGAACTACACGTCGGCATGTTTAAAGACAGGTCTGATGTGGGATCGATCTTCTGTGTGGGCGGTGTTGGCAACGAGTACCTCGACGGAGCTTACTACGGCGGCCCTGATCCCCATCACGGAACCTGTCCGTGATGCGAGCCCAAGCCCTAGATTGTGATATCCACGAGCTGATCGGCTGATTAATCCTCGAAACTTTATCCTGTTGGCCGTTGTAATTTCCACACATACGAAGTATATATGTATGGTTTTCGTAAATGAAGTCATGTATGTGAGGCCTCAGTATGCATTACCAAGGATTTCGCAGAGTTCCCATCTTGCAGGGCTTGTTTGTAATCATATTAATATTAACTACTTTCGTTGGTTGCGATAGCGACTCCGACGAGGTGCGACTAGGCGATGCGGATGACAACTTAGGCGATGATGATACCGACAATGATGATGACGATGTCGACTGCGACAATCCATATACTATATGTGATTTAGGAACAGATATTGGTGGTGATTGGAGCTGTGCTGCCCAGGGAGACCGTCAAGGATGCAGTTGTGTGGATGATTATCTAAATTTTCCCGAACTGGACGTAGAGCAGATTCAAAATCATCGTGATCCATTGCCGGGTGGTATTGAGGAGCTTTACGAATTAATTGATCTCATCGCAAGTGGAGCAGTAGATCCGGTCCAGACCGCGTTAGATCCGAATGTACTGAAGAACATAATACTTTCTGAGATCAACGCCTCTTTCATGATTGATGGAATTAATGATAGACGACTATATGTGACAATCATTGACGAGCATGTCGAAGACGGGTATATCGAGCAGGAGTTGTTGTTCAACGATGAATGGATTGGTGAGTTCAAAGCTGTTTTCGCCTTTCCCACCGATGTTGAATCCTACCCCGTTGTTATTGCACGTCACGGTCACGGTGAATCTGCCCGTGATTTTTATGACCGGAGAAATTACTATCAACTTCCTTTGGCCGGTTATGCCGTCATTATCCCCTATTCGAGAGCTTTCTGTGGCAACCTAACAGATGAGCATTTAGTAACAGAAACTTTGCTGGTTGAGGGATTTACGTTCCAAGGGTTAAGATACCTCGAGACTAGGCTAATGTTGAAATACCTTCAATATCTTGACTGGCGATATGGAGCAGTCGATAGCGATCGGCTTGGAATTTTTTCACACTCCGGCGGCTGCGCTTCAGTTAATCTTACAGTTCGGATAGATGATTTTTTCGGTGCTGCTGTAGTGGATTGGTTTGATAATTATTGCTCACTCTCACCGCCATTGCTCGATTCTACCGTGCCGTCGTTGTGGCCCTACGGATCACTTGTCAATGATTTATCTACAGTTGAGATTCCCGTTTTAAAGCGTGATTATTCATTTCTGGATCCGCAGACATTGATCGAGTTCTTTAACGATAATCTGTATTAGTCGCGATCTGCCCTGACAGTTGAAGGAAAAACCGCCCCTGAATTGATCTGGGGGCGGCGTGTTGTCGTCTGTTGGGCTATGCAGCCTACATCGCCTCGGCAACGGCCAGGCCGAATTCGGAGCACTTCACCTCGGTTGCGTTGTCCATTTGGCGGGCTAGGTCGTAGGTCACGATCTTGCGCGCTACCGCGCCCTCGAGCCCGTTCCAGACCAGTTGCGCGGCCTCGTCCCACCCCATGTGCTCGAGCATCATCATGCCGGAGAGGATCAGGCTGCCGGGGTTGACCTTGTCCAGGCCCGCGTACTTGGGCGCGGTGCCGTGGGTGGCCTCGAACAGTGCAGCCGCGTCGCCGATATTGGCTCCGGGGGCCATGCCCAGGCCGCCGACCTGGGCTGCGCAGGCGTCGGAGATGTAGTCGCCGTTGAGGTTGGGCGTGGCCAGCACTTGGTATTCGGCCGGGCGTAGCAGCACCTGCTGAAAGATCGAGTCCGCGATGCGGTCTTTAATCAGCACGCGTCCGCCAAGGTCGCCCTCGAGCGCCGACTCGGGCACTGTCCGTTCGCCGAACTCGGCCGCGGCCAGCTCGTAGCCCCAGTTGCGAAACGCGCCCTCGGTGTACTTCATGATGTTGCCCTTATGCACCAGGGTCACGCTCTCGCGCCCCCGATCCAGGGCGTGCTGCACGGCCCTGCGCACCAGGCGTTGGGTGCAAAAGCGGCTGATGGGCTTGATGCCGATTCCCGAATCGGAGCGGATCTCGCGGCCCAGTTCGTCGCGGATGAACTCGATCAAGCGCAGGGCCTCGGGGCTTTGCGCCTCCCACTCGATTCCGGAGTACACGTCCTCGGTGTTCTCGCGGAAGATCACCACGTCGAGCAGCTCGGGATGTTTCACCGGGCTGGGCGCGCCGGGCACGTAGCGTACCGGACGGATGCAGGCGTAGAGGTCCAGGGTCTGGCGCAGGGTGACGTTGAGGCTGCGAAAGCCCTCGCCGATGGGCGTGGTCAGCGGGCCCTTGATCGCCACCGCGTGCTCGCGGATCGCCTCGATGGTCGCCTCGGGCAGCCACTGGCCGGTTTGTTGATAGGCTTTTTCGCCGGCGAGGATTTCGATCCACTCTATGTGCCGCGAACCTTTGTAGGCCTTGGCCACGGCCGCGTCGAGCACCGTGCGCATTGCCGCAGTGATGTCCGGGCCGATGCCGTCGCCCTCGATAAACGGGATCAGCGGGTTGTCCGGGACTATGATCTTGCCGTCATCGACGCGGATTTTCTCAGCCATTGTTGCCTTTCTTCTTGCGCTGGTTTCCGTCCTTGCGGCGATCTTTGCCTATGCGGCGGTCTGATCCGGTGCGGAGCTCCTTTTTGACCTTCTGTTTTACAGATCGGCGCTCCGTGCCCGAACGGCGTTCGCGCCCCTCGCGGCGTTCTTGTTGCGAGCGGCGTTCGTGATCCAGGGTCGCCTCGGCCATCTCGCGGAACTTATCGCGATCGAGCTGCTCGCGCACGTAGCTGATCTCCTCGTGTACGGGCGCCTCTTCCACGGTCGTGATGTCGGAGAATTTGATATGGACCGCGACAACCCCTTGGGGTACGTCGTCGCGGTCGAGCACCGGCGCGGAGATCGTGCAGATCAGCAGGCCGGTGATAATGCTGGTGTAGGGCTCGGTCACGTGAATCCGGCCGTCGCGCAGCGGTCCGATGTGCCACGGGCGATCCGAATAGTCGATATCGGTCAGGGAGTTTTCAAAGATCGGATAATCCTCGGGCTGGAATACGTCGGGCGTGATCTTGTGGCCATGGAGATCGGTGACCTGGGCGAACTGGATGAACGGATTGTTGCTTAGAAACTGCACCAGCAGCTTGGCCTGACGCGCTGGCTTCATACTGCGCACCTCGGGATTCTGGCTCAGTTCCTCGACGAGCTGTGCGGCCATATCAAAGGCGTGATGCTTGATGCGCTCGAAATCGGAAACAAAGTAGCCCGGCAAATAGCGCTGGGCCATCCGGTCGAGTTCCTCGTCCGAGATGTTGGTCACGCGGCCGGACTCGAACTGCTTCTTGATCCAGCGGTTGACTTTGGCCACGCCGGGATTGCGCTTATCGACCCGACGCCGGCCGGTGAGCCGCAAATGGCTGTTGACCCACTGGGCGATTCCCGCGGTGCCCGACTTGTCGTTGATCAAAATTCCCGGCGGACGGTTCAGGATGCGCTCGGTATCGAAGATGTTGTAGATCTCCTCGTTCTTGGCCATGCCGTCCAGGTGCACGCCGGCCGAGGTGGCGTTGAAGCGTGCGCCGATGAACGGGTAGTTGGGCGGAATCTTGGTGCCGATCTCCTCGATGTAATTGGCGATCTCGGTGATAACGCAGGTGTCCACGCTCTCGTCGCCGCCGACCAGCCCCAGGTATTCGACGATCATTCCCTCGATCGGCGGATTGCCAGTGCGTTCGCCGAACCCCGCCAGCGTGCCGTTGGCCGCGGCGCAGCCGTAGAGCCATGCCGTGGCCGCGTTGACCAGCACCTTGTGGAAATCGTTGTGCCCGTGCCATTCCAGCAGGTGGCTGGGCACTCCGGCCTCGTGAATCATCGTGTGCACCAGTTGCGGCACCGAGCGCGGCAGGGTCGCGCCGGGGTAGGGCACGCCGTAGCCCATGGTGTCGCACAGCCTGATTTTGATGTCGATTCCCGATTCCTCGCGCAGTCGCATCAGCTCGATGGCAAAGGGCACCACGAAGCCGTAGATGTCGGCGCGGGTCACGTCCTCGAAGTGGCAGCGTGGCACGATCCCCTCGGTCAGGGCGGCCTCGACCACCTTGAGGTAGTCGTTGAGGCAGCGGCGGCGGTTGCGCTTGAGCTTTAAAAAGATGTGGTAGTCGCTGACCGAGGTCAGGATGCCGGTCTCCTTGAGCCCGAAGTTTTTGACCAGCTCAAAATCTTCGACGCGAGCCCGAATCCAGCCGGTAACCTCTGGGAACTGATAGCCTTTTTCCAGGCAAAGCTCTACGGCGCGCTTGTCGCGGTCCGAATAGAGAAAGAACTCGGACTGGCGGATCAGGCCGTTGGGGCCGCCCAGGCGGTGCATCATCTCGAAAAGTTGCAGCACCTGTTCGGGATGGTATGGCGGACGCGCCTGCTGACCGTCGCGGAACGTGGTGTCGGTGATAAAGATCTCGTGGGGCAGGTTCATCGGCGCGAGCTGGCCGCCGAACTCGATCTGCGGCACGTCGCGGTAGGGGAACGTGCGGCGGAACAGGTTGGGCTCCTTGATATCGTGGATCGGAATGTGGCGATGTACGCTCTTGCGCTTGATTAACTTGTGTTTGCGTTTTTTATTGCCAACTGTTGCCATGATTTTTCTCCTTAAAAGCGAACGACCAAAAAAACAGATCGCGCTCCCGATGTCAAGGAATGAGCGCATGTCCAGACCACTACAGCGGCTTGCCGATCGACGGCCTACGCCGGCGTTAGACAAGCGCGGTGCGATACCCCGATATGATCGGCGATTATCGCATAATTCGCCGTTATCCAGACTATTAAATCGATGAAAACAAAAAGGGGATCGGGCGCGCCTCAGCGCACGGTGTCGCGTCCCGAACTCTTGGCCAGATACATCCGCTTGTCGGCACGGCCGATCAGCTCCGTGGCCGATACGGGCGGCTCGGAATCGGGTGTGTAGGTGGAGCAGCCCAGGCTGACGCGCACGCCCAGCTGTAGCCCCTCGTACTCCACGGGCTGCCCGGCGACCGCCGCGCGCACGCGCTGAGCCAGCCGATGCGCCTCTTCCAAGTCGATCTCCGGGGCCATGACCACGAACTCCTCGCCGCCGAAGCGCGCCAGCAGATCCTGTTGGCGCATCACCTGCGAGACCGTGCGCGCCAGCGAGACCAGCACCGCGTCCCCGGCCAAATGGCCGTAGGTGTCGTTAAAGCGCTTGAAGTGATCCACGTCGAACATCACCACGCTGAGCGGAAATTCGTGGCGCCCGGCCCGCGAGAGCTCGCTGGTCAGCCGAGCGATGAAGTGCTTTTTATTGCAGATGCCGGTGAAATCGTCGGTGGTCGCCCGCCGCAGCAACGAGATCAGCTCCTCGGCCTCGAGGTTGTGACGGTTGACGAACTTGAGCAACGTGCGCCCCACGGTCAGCACGTCGCCGCGGGTCAGCTCGACCTGTTGCGTGCGCTGCTCGTTGATAAACAGCCCGTTGGTCGAATCCAGATCAATGGCCTGGACCCGATCTTCATCGCGCTCCAGCTGGGCATGGCGATGGGAAACCGCGTCGTCGTCCAGGCTGATCTGCGCGTCGCCGTCCAGTCGGCCGATCACGCTGCTGCCGTTGGGAATCGGCAACTGCGCTCCGGCGTTCACGCCGTTGATCACCAACAGAAACGGGTCGAACGGGCCCGAGGGTTCGCCGCGCTGATCGTCGCTAAGTCCCAGATAGGTGGTCTTGGTGATCTGTTTTTCGGCCATCGGTAGCGTTTTCCTCGTGATAATCATCGGGCTTGGCTAGCCCGGACTATTCATGAGGCTTCTACTGCGACGCACAATTCGCTCGCAACTACTGCGTCATCTTCGCCGATCCGTCCTCGACGTACCGCAGTGGGTACGCCTGTGGATGATCGCCCCGGCTTCCTTGTATTTGCGGCGCCTTGCGCGTCTCGTTGACGAACCCTCATGAATAATCCGGGCTGGATCAGATGAATTGTGGCCAATCAATCGACCGTTTGCAAACTTCGCGCGTCCTTGACCGCCGCGGTGCATGCGGTTAGCGTTCTAACACGGGTCGGCGTTACAAAGGGAGATGCGGATGGACGCAGAATCAGGCGCGGGCATCAGCCGCGAAAGGGCGCGGGAGCTGCTCGGTCAACATCTGAAAAACCGCAATTTGGTCAACCACTGTCTGGCCTCCGAGGCGATCATGCGCTCCCTGGCGCGGCGCCTGGATGGCGATCCCGAGCTGTGGGGGATCACCGGGCTTTTGCACGATCTGGACCTCGAGATGATTTCGGCGGACCCGATGCGGCATGCACTGACCGCAGCCGCCATGCTGCGCGAGGAGGGGCTGGCGCCAGCGGCCTGCACTGCCATCGAGCGCCACAACGCCGAGGCGTTGGGCCTGGCGCGCAGCGAGCAGCTGGACTTTGCCCTGGCTTCGGCCGAGACGATCACCGGCCTGATCGTGGCCACGGCGCTGGTGATGCCCGACCGCAAGCTGGCCTCGGTCAAACCCAAGAGCGTGCGCAAACGTTTCAAGGATAAACGCTTCGCCGCTGGGGCCAGCCGTGAGATCATCATCGAGTGTGAGAAGTTGGACCTGAGCCTTGACCAGTTTATCGAGCTAAGCCTCGAGGCGATGTGCGAGATTGCCGACGAGATCGGACTCTGAGCGAACCGTAACCGTGCTGATCCCGTGCCGCGACGGCGCGGGCGCCCTGGAGCGCTGTCTGCGCTCGGTGGCAGCGCAGCGCGCACAATTCAATCTGCAAATTTTGGTGGTCGACGACGGCAGCCGCGATAGCTCGGCCGCCATCGCCCGCGAGCTGGGGGCCCAGGTGCACAGCATCGAGCCTGCGGGCCGCGCGGCCGCGCTCAACGCGGGGCTCGAGCACGCGAAGGGCGATCCGATCTTATTCACCGACGCCGACTGCGAGGTGCCGCCGGATTGGGCCGCGAAGCTATGCGAGCATCTCGACCAACGGCCCGAGCTGCACGGCGTGGGCGGCAACCTCTGGCCCTCGGCGCGCAACCCATCCGAGCTTAGCAAGCTGCTGCCCTATCTCGACGAGTTCGCAAGTGAGCAAGAGCTCGACCCGGCCGAGCGGCGTACGGCGCTCAACGCCAACAACATGGCACTGCGCGCATCGGCGCTACGCAACGTGGGCGGGTTCGACGCCGGGCTGCTTCACGGCGCGGACGCCGATCTGACAAGGCGCATGCTGGCCGCGGGCTCGCGGCTGATGCGCGTGCTCCAGCCGCGGGTGAGGCATTTAAAACGCGACGGCCTGTCCGGCCTGTGCCGCACCTCCTATCGCCGCGGGTCGACCGTGGCCGTGCACCTGAAATCGGCGGAGTTCGGCTGGACCGACGTGCTGCGCGGATTCGTCCAGCCGCTGAGTTTCTTGGTGCGCGGCTATGCCGCGCTGCCCAGGCTGCGAGGGCTGTTGCCCGACGCGCCGTTTGGCTCGGCGCTGCTCGCGCCGTGGGCCGGCTGCTGCGCGCGGATGTGCGAGGCGTTGGGGCGGCTGCGCTACTTCGTGCGCTATCACCGGGGATCAGGGCGCTAGATGAACAACGAGGGACTTTCCAGACGCTTTGTACGCTCCACCGCGTTGGTGGCCGGCGGCACGTACCTCAATCAGCTTTTAAACTTCGCGGCCAACGTGGCGCTGATGCGGCTGATCGTGCCCGAGTACTTCGGGCAGATGGCCCTGGGCCTGTTCTTCCTCAGCCTCTGCCGCCGCGCTTTCGGCCTGGGGATCAACGCGGCGCTGATCCATCGCCAGGACGATCTGGATCGCGCCTACGGCGTACACCTGGGGCTCAACCTGCTGATCGGCGTGCTGACCCTGGGCGTGGTCGCGCTGGCCTCGCCCCTGGTGGCCGCGCGTTACGACCACGGGGTGATCGTCGCGCTGTGGGCCTTTGCCCTGGCCGGGCTGGCCGAGGCCGCGACCCACACCCCGCGTCTGGCATTGGAAAAGCGCCTCGAGTTCAAACGGCTGATGGCCGCGCGGGTGAGCAATACGCTACTGGTCAACGCCGTGGCGATCGTCGTCGCCATCGCCGGATACGGCCTGGAAGCGCTGATCCTGCGCTACGTGCTCGGCGTGCTCTACGACTTGGTGCTGGTCTGGATTCTGGCACCGATCAGGCCGCGGCTGTGTTTTGATCGCAAGCTGGTGCGCTGGTTTCTGCGTTTCGGTGCGCAGCTGTGGTTCGGCGGACTGGCGAGCTTCACGATCTACCAGCTCGACGACTGGTTCGTGGGCACGCTGGTCGGCGCGGTCGCACTGGGATTTTACAGCCGCTCGTACAACACCAGCCTGCTGCCCACGAGCATGGTCTCGCAGGTCGTGGCCAAGGTCGCGTTCCCGGTTTACGCCCGGCTGCAAAACGACCGCGCGGCGCTCAGCGCGGTGTTCGGCGCGACCACCCGCGGCGTGGCCCTGTTGACCCTGCCTTTCAGCGCGCTGCTGTTCCTGGTTGCGCCGGAACTGGTCTCGATCTTGTTCGGCCAAACCTGGATGCCGATGGTGCCGATGCTGCGCGCGCTGATTTTATTTTCGGCCTGCCGTCCGCTGTTCGACAACACCGGCGATCTGTTTTCCGCAGTGGGTCGACCGCAGACCAGTAGCCGGATTCAGGTCGGCCAGGCCCTGAGCCTGGCGCTGTTGCTGTGGCCGGCCACGTATTTCGGCCAGGCGATCGGCGCGGCGCTGGCCGTGGGCGTTGTGATGCTCGGCGGAGTTGTCGCGGCCTACGTCATACTTCGGCAGGCGGTTGATGTAAGATATCGGGAGTTGTTCACCGGACCGCTGGCAGCCTCGCTGATCGCCCTGGGATTGAGCTTCGCCGTTGTTTCGCAACTGGGCGACCCGGGGCAGTGGGCCGCGGGGCTGTGCAAGCTTTGCTGTTTCGCGATTTTGTTTCTGCTGCTGATCGCGCTGATCGAGGGGCAACGCCTGCGACGCGATTTACGCGACGTGGTTCGGTTGCTCCAGGGGAGGCCCGCCGAGGTTGAAGATGTTTGAGTCGCTCGATTTGGGATGCGGACGCAATAAGCTGCCCGGCGCGCTGGGCGTGGACCTCGATCCGACCTGTGAACCGGACTTGGTGCTCGACCTGGATCAACAGCCCTGGCCGCTGGCCGACTCGAGCTTTACGCAAGTGCGCGCCCGGCACGTGATCGAGCACGTGCGCAACGCGGCCGGGTTTCTATCCGAGGTCTGGCGCGTGTCGCGTCCCGACGCGCAAATCGAAATCGTCACCCCGCACTTCTCCAACCCGATGGCGTTTTGCGATCCGACCCACCGCCGCGCGCTCTCCGCGCGCTTCATCGAGTTCTACGTTGATCCGCAGGCCCATAGCGCGTTTCGCAACGCGGCGCGCGCCGCGGCGCATCTGGCGTTCGAAAGCGAGTTCGACCTGCCGCAGCTTCCCGGGTCCGTGCGCTTTCGCGTGCTGCGCAGACACCTGACCTTCCCGCGCATCTGGCGGTTTTGCGGCGTGGCCTGGCTGGCCAACCGCTGGCTGTCGTTCTACGAGTTCTACTTAAGCGGGATCTTCCGCGCGCGCGACATTGAGCTCGATCTCGAGGTGCTCAAGGATTTTCCGTGAGCGAACGTTGGGGCGGCAAGGTAATCTTCTTTCCCGGCCGATCACCCGGCGCGGCGGCCCGGCTGGGGCGCTACGTCGAGCTGCTGCGCTGCGTTCCCACAAGCGAGCTGGCGATCAAGGCCGCGGCCCGGCTGGCCGCCAGGGTCGCGCCAAGGCTGTTGCCGTTCCCGCGCTATCTGCACGTCGAGATCACCAACCGCTGCAACATGCGCTGCGTGATGTGCCCTCGCGAGCAGATGGATCGGCCCACGGGCCTGATCGATCAAGGTCTGTTTCGCCGCATCGTGGATCAGGCGGCGCAGCACGCGAACTTGATCGAGGGCGTGGCGCTGATGGGCCTGGGCGAGCCGCTGCTTCATCCGCAGTTCGTCGAGCTGACCAAACTCGCGGCTGACGCGGGCGCGCCGCATCTCTACACCAGCACCAACGCGGCGCTGCTCGACCAAGCAATGGCAAGGCGGCTGCTCGAGTCCCAGGCGCTGGAGCGGATCATTTTTTCGCTGGACGGCACCAAACCCGAGACCTACGAGGCGATCCGCCGCCACGGCGACTTCGCGGCGGTGACCTCCAACATTCGCGGTTTTCTTGCGGCCAAGGCCGCGTGCGGCGCGAGCCTGCCGCGCACCACGTTGCAGATTTTGGTGATGGACAGCACCAGCGACGAGCTCGAACCGTTTTTGGAGCAATGGGTGCCGCTGCTGGGTCCCACGGACGACATCCTGGTCAAGGAGGTCGATACCTTCGGCGGCCAGGTCGAGGATCGGCGGGTGGTCGACCGCACTCCGGCCAAACGCTTCGCCTGCCGACAACTCTATAAGGACATGTCGATCTCGTGGGACGGCCGCGTGACCGTCTGCTGCAAGGACGTGCTCTACCGGCTTGAGGTCGGCAACGTGCGCGACTCGACCCTTGAGCAGCTCTGGCGCTGCGCGGGTTGGCAGCGCATCCGAGAGCTGCACGAGCAGGGGCGCTGGGACGAGCTTACGCCCTGCGACGGGTGCAACGAGTGGTATCTGTGAAGGTCTGGCACGCCACGGACGCGTTTTATCCGCGCATCGGCGGGGTCGAGCGCGTGGTCCAGGATTTGACACAATCCCAGCGCGATTTGGGCTTCGAGGTGCTGGTCGCAACGCGGGCCGAGCAGGGCAGCCCGGCGCGCGAGCAATGCAACGGGATCGACGTTGTACGCGTGCCGTTCACCGCACGTCCCACGCCGCTGGCCTACGCCTCGACGATCCGTGGGTTCGAGCGCACCCTGCGCGAGCTGGCGCGCGAGCACGGAGCGCCGGACTTGATTCACACGCACCTGACCCTCAGCGGACTGGGCGCTGCGCGCGCTGCGCGGGCAATCGGCGTACCGCTGGTTGCCACGTTTTACGGGCCGTGGCACGCGGAGTTCCTTGCCGAGTGCGGGCCGTTGCGCGAGCGGGGCAGGGTCTACGCCGCGTACCTCGATCTGTTGGCGGCCTCCCAACGCCGGATGCAGGCCAAGCTGATGCGATCGGCGAACCAACGCGTGGCGCTCTCCGAGTTCTCGGCAACGGCGTTGCGCGAACTGTGCGACGTGGGTTGCACTATCGTGCCCGGCAGTGTGGACCTCGAGCGCTTTACGCCGCGACTCGAGGCGCGCAAGCGTCTGGGCTGGCCCGCGCAGCGCACGACATTGCTCAGCGTGCGACGTCTTGCACGGCGCATGGGGCTCGAGCGCTTGATCGACGCCGTGGCTCATCTGGCGCGCGGTGGCCACGATCTAGACCTGGTGATCGCCGGGCAGGGCGAATTGCGCCACGAGCTCGAGCGCCGGGCCACGGACAGCGGCGTTGCCGACCGTGTGCGGTTCGCCGGGATGCTTAGCCAGACGCAGCTGCCCCTGGCGCTGAGCGCCGCGGATCTGTTCGTGCTGCCCTCGATTGCCCACGAACACTTCGGCCTGGTGATCCTCGAGTCCATCGCCTGCGGCACGCCCGTGGTTGGTTCCGACGTGGGCGCGATCCCCGAGCTGCTCGGCGGGTTCGACCCAACGCTGGTTGCACGTGGTAGCGATCCGGACGCGCTGGCCGCGACCATTGCCAAGGCGTTGCCCGAACTTGAGCGCCTGGCCGGGATGTGCGGCGCAGCGTGGCGCGAGCGGCTGGCCCAGCGCTACTCGCCGCAGGCAGTGGCGCAATCGATGGCGCAAGTCTATGCCGAGGCCAGGGCCTGATGGATCTTGCGGCGGGCCGGTTTAAGCGCATCGGCGTGCTCAAGGCCGACGGCCTGGGCGACTTGATACTAGCTTTGCCCGCGATCAACTGTTTGCGTCGCGCGTTCCCCGAATCGAAGATCGAGCTGCTGGTGGATTCGCGGTTGCTCGAGCTGGCCCGGGCGCTGCCTGACGCGGACAGCGCGGTTGCGTTCGACGCCCCCTGGTTGCATGGCGAACGTCTTGGCGGACGCATCGGCGCGTTGCGCGACCTTGCTGCGGCGGTACGCGAATCAGCCGCGTTGCGCAGGCAGCGCTACGATCTGCTGGTCAATCTGCGGCCGGATATGCGCGACGCGCTGCTTTGCGGTTTGAGCGGGGCGCGACGCAGGCTGTCGTTTGGTTACCACGGTCTGGGGATGCTGCTGACCGATGCGGTGATCGAGCCCGATACACAACTGCACGAGTCGCAACGGCTGTTGTACTTACTTGAACAGGCGGGGTTGGACTGCGCTGGAGCGCTACCGCGTTTGCCCCGAGACGAGCAGGCTGCCGCATTGGTCGCGGATTTGCTAGGCGCTACGAATGTGTCCGATGGCTACGTGGTGCTTCAGCCCTTTGCGCCGCTGGCGGCCAAAAACTGGCCGGCCGATAGGTTCGTCGAGCTCGCACGCGCGCTTTGTGAGCGCGGCCTGCGCGTGGTCTGGATCGGCGACGATTTGCAACATCAGCGCGTGGCCGAATTGGCAGCGCAGGTTCAGGGCTCGCTCGATCTATCCGGCGGACCGGGATTGCTCGAGCTGATCGAGCTGCTGGCGGGCGCGGCGCTGTTCGTGGGGCCGGATTCGGGACCGGCGCATTTGGCGGGCTTGCTTGGCGCACCGTGTTTGGCGCTGTTCAGCGGCACCAACCTCAGCCAACGCTGGCGGCCGCTGGGGCAAAAGGTCGAAGTCGTGGAAACGCCGATCGACTGCGCGCCCTGCGCCGGTCGGTGCACGAGGCCTCAGAACGAGTGCATGACGCGGATCAGCGTGCAGCAGGTTATCGAGCGCGCGTTGGCGCTGCTCGGGCATGATCGCGGGACTTTGCGATGAAGGTCGGATTCGACATCACGCCGCACTACGCCAACCGCATGACCGGCGCGGGCCGCGTTGTGGCCGGATACGCGCGGGCTTTATCTCGTGTGCCGGACGGGCCGGAACTGGTGCTGATCGGCTTTAAGGAGAACTTCGTCGGGCTCGACGATCTGCCGCCGCAGCGCGTGGAGCGTCGGCTGCTCAAGCGCGAGCAGTTACTCGGCCCGGCGGCGGAAGAGGTCGGGCGTTGGCGCGGAGTGCGACGCTTTGGCGCGCGCGATCGGATCGATCTCTATCACGCCAACCTCGAGCTGACCCTGCCCGGCCACGGGATCCCGGTGGTCTATCACTTATACGATTTGGCGCGGCTCGACCCCCAGGTGCGGCACAGCAATCGCTCGTTGCGCGCGCGGATCCGAACACGGCTGCGCTACGGGTTGGCCGAGCGTAGCGACCTGATCGTCACCATCAGCCAGGCCAGTCGCGACGACATCGCGAGGCGGCTGCAGATCGATCCAACGCGGATCAGGGTGATCCATCCCGGGGTCGAGGAGCGCTTCTTCGAGATCCCGCGCAAGCGCCAGGCCCTGGTGCTGCGGCGTTACGGACTCAGTGCGGGATACGTGCTGTTCGTGGGGCAGCTGGGGCGGCAAAAGAACGAGTCCGTACTGCTCGAAGCCTGGGAGCGGACCAGTTCGCGGTTCCCCGATACCAAGCTGGTGTTTGCCGGGGACTCGTCCAACGCGCTGCCCGGCTTCGGTTTGCGTGCGGCGCGGCTCGACACGGAGATTCTCGGCCGGGTCGCTGACGAGGATCTGCCCTCGCTGATCGCCGGAGCGGGCGTGCTGGTGTTGATCAGCACCAACGAGGGGTTCGGCCTGCCCGTGGCCGAGGCACTGGCAGCGGGCACCCCGGTGATCGTGGGTAACCGCGGGGCGCTGCCCGAGGTGGCCGGGGACGCCGGGCTGATCGTCGATTCGGACGACGTGCAGGGCCTGTCCAACGCGCTCACGGAACTGCTGACCGGACCGGAGTGCGCGGCGCGGCTCAGCGAATTGGCGTTGCGGCGCGGTCGGGAGTTCCGCTGGGAGCGTGCGGCCGCGCAGATGATCGAGCTTTACCGCGAGCTGCTGCAATCCAAGGCAAAGACGCGATGAGGCTGCTCTACATCGACCAGTATTTCTCGACCCACGACGGGGTCTCGGGTACGCGCAGCTTCGATCTGGCATCGCGTATGGTGGCCCAGGGCCACGAGGTGACGTTGCTCACCAGCGCCAGTCGCTACTGGATGCCCGGCGGCGGACGCGGGCTGATTAGGCGGCAGCGGATCGCGGGGATCGACGTCGTGGTTCTGGGCGTGGACTACGCGCCGCAGATGGGAGCGCTACGCCGCGCCTGGGCCTTCGGGCTGTTCAGCGTCGCGGGCTCGCTGATCGCGCCGCTGTTGGGGCGCTTCGACGCGGTGTTCTCATCGAGCACGCCGCTGAGCGTAGGATTGCCCGGAGTGCTCGGCGCGCGGCTGCTCGGGGTTCCGCACGTGTTCGAGGTGCGCGATCTGTGGCCCGCGGTGCCCGCGGCATTGGGTGCGCTGGGGCCCGGGATCGTGCTTGGGGCGGCCAAAAAATTGGAACGTTGGATCTACGCCAACTCCGCGCGGCTGGTGGCGCTCTCGCCGGGCATGGCCCAGGGCATACAGCGTTGCGGAGTCGATCCGCGGCGCATCGAGCAGATCCCCAATACCTGCAACACGGAGTTGTTCGCCAATGCAGAGCCTAACGAGGCTTTTACTGGACCGGACCTTCAAAGCAAGCAAGTTGTGCTCTACGCCGGGGCAATGGGCGCGGCCAACGGCCTGGACGCGCTGCTCGATCTGGCACTGCAATTCAAAGACCAGGGCAACGACAATGCGCTGTTCGTATTGGCGGGCGACGGGCCGCAACGGCAACGACTCGAGAATCGCGCCCGTGCTCTGGAGCTTGGCAACGTGCGCTTTGTCGGCCCACTACCACGCAGCGCCATGCCCGCAATGTTCGCAGCAAGTGCGGTAACGCTGACCCTGTTCGCCGACAACACGGCGTTGAACGACAACAGCCCCAACAAGCTTTTCGACTCGTTGGCAGCCGGACGGCCGAGCCTGGTCAATCGGCCGGGTTGGACCGAGCAACTGCTGAACGAGGCCGGGGCCGGGTTCCGTCTGCCCACAGAGGATCCGCCGCTGGCCGCACAGATGCTGGTCAAGCTGCTCGATGATCAGCAGCGGTTGGAGAGCATGGGCCGCAGCGCCGCAAACCTTGCCGCGGGCGAGCTCAACGTGGAGCGCGCTGCACAAAGGCTCGAGGCGCAGTTGCAGCGGGCGATCGCGGGCAACGTGCAACGCCGTATTCAATTGGTGATCAAAGGCGTACTCGATCGGCTGCTCGCGGCAGCGGGTCTGGCCGTGCTCTGGCCGCTGCTGCTGGCCATTGCCCTGGCGATCCGCATCGAGAGCCCGGGTCCCGCACTGTTTCGGCTCCAGCGCGCGGGACGTTACGGATTCGCGTTTCGGCCGCTGAAGTTTCGCACGATGATCAGCGGCGCAGCGGCCATGGGAGCGGGACTCAACGTGGAGCACGACGATCAGCGGATCACGCGCGTGGGGCGCGTGCTGCGGCGGCTGAGCCTGGACGAGCTGCCGCAGCTTATCGACGTGCTGTGCGGATCAATGAGCCTGGTCGGCCCGCGGCCGATGCTCATCGAGCAGGCGGCGAGCCTCGACCAGCGACAGCAGCGGCGGCTGGAGCTGCGTCCGGGAATCAGCGGCTGGGCCCAGGTCAACGGCCGCAACGCGCTGAGCTGGACCCAGCGCATCGAACGCGACCTGGAGTACGTGGAACGCTTCTCGTTGCTGATGGACTTGCGAATTTTATTGCGCACCGTGCGCGTGGCCTTGGCCGGCGAGGGGCTGTACGAGGCGCAGGCCGGGGCCGACGATCCGTTCAACCGCTTCGAGGGGCGCGATGACTGAGCTGCTGTTGGCCGCGGGGCGCGACGACAAAGCCTGGCGCGCGGTTTTGACAGGCTTTGAACGGGCCGACGTGTACGACGATCCGGCCTACGCCCGCGTTACGGCCCAGCAGATCGAGGGCGGCACGGCCCACCTGGTGAGCTACGAGGGGTCCGAGGGCCGGGCGTTGAGTGTGCTGTGCCTGCGGCCCGTTGAATCGCTGCCCTGTGCCGCAGCCCTTGACCAGGACGTGCGCTCGCGGCTGCACGATGCGGTCACGCCCTACGGCTACGGCGGGCCGCGCTTGCAACCCGTAAAAGGGCAGGGCGACGCGTTGCGCGAGCATTTCGCCGCGCTGCTCGCGCGGTTTTGCCAAGAGCACGGCGTGGTCTCGGAGTTCGTGCGCTTCAACCCGCTGTACGAGCCGGACGACTGCGGACTATACCGGGTGCAGCCGCGGGGCCGGGTATGGCTGGTGGATTTGCAGCGTTCGCCGGACGAGCTGCTGGCGCGCTGTTCTGCGGCCTGCCGCCGGGCGATCCGCCGCGCCGAGTCCGCCGGGCTGTGGGCGCGCAGCATTGATCCGCGCGAGAACGTCGAACGCTTCGGCGCGCTGTATCGCCAAACCATGGAACGGCTGGGCGCGGCCCAAAGCTATTTGTTCCCGGACGAGTATTTTCGCGGGCTGCTCGATCTGGACCAGCGGCTGTTGCTGCTCGAGGTCGGGCAACGCGACCAGTGCGCGGCCCTGGCCCTGTTCCTGGTCGGACCGCGGGCCGTGCATTACCACCTCGGGGCCTCTCACGCGGAGCTGCTGGGGTTGCGGCCGAACAATCTGTTGTTCTTCCACGCCATGCTTCACGCCCGGCGAGCCGGGTTGTGCTGGCTGCACCTGGGCGGCGGAATGGGCGGTCGCAAGCTATCGGATCCGGTGGACGAAGGCGACGGGCTGGACCGCTTTAAGGCCGGATTCGGCGGCGCGACGTTGGGTTTCTACGGCGGAGAGCGCGTCTGGGACGAGCGCTCCTTTGACCTGTTGTGCGGGTCGGGGGGCGCTGATACCGGCTATTTCCCGCCGTACCGGGGGAGATGAGATGGCGGCCGACCATCAGCAGCATCGCAATCAGGTGCGCGATTGGTACTCCACCGGACACGAGCTGCAACGCTGGGGAACGGTCGAGGGCGGGATCTGCGGGGCCGAGGCCGAGCTGTTGCAACGCCACATGGCGCGGCCCGGCCGCGTGCTCAACGTGGGCTGCGGCGGCGGACGCGAGGCACTGCCCCTGGCGCAGATGGGACACGAGGTCGTGGCGCTGGACCTGATGCCGCAGTTCCTGTGCATGGCGCGCGACGCAACGCGCGAGGCGTGCGGCGGGCTGTCGCTGATCCAGGCCGACGCGCTGAGCATCCCGTTTGCCGATTGCTCGTTCGATTACGTGGTGATGGTCGGCCAGCTGATCGACCAGATCAACCGACGCGAGCAACGCCTGGACTGCCTGCGCGGGCTGGCGCGGCTGCTGCGACCCGGCGGCCTGCTGCTGGCCTCGACCAACAACATCGAGTCGCGCCTGCGCTTTCGTGCGTTCTTCGGGATCATCAATCTGCTGCGCCGGGTCTATAACCCGCGCGGACTCGAGCCCGACGATGCCCACGTGTTCCACGTTGACGGCCGCTGGGCGCTGCTGCGTCCGCGCTCCGAGCGTCCGCTGCACCACTGGTACCGTCCCGCCCTGTTCGTCCGCGACCTGGCCCAGGCCGGGTTCGAGCAGCTCGAACTTCTGCCTTGCGACCAATCACAGCACGCGGAACGCGGCACGGGTTGCAGCGAGATCTTCTACGTGGCCAAAAGAGGGACTTGACTCGAGCCGCGCTGGGCGGACAATGCTTGCCATGGAACTGATACCAATTACACGGCCGA
Source organism: Candidatus Alcyoniella australis (assembly GCA_030765605.1). NCBI lineage: Bacteria > Candidatus Lernaellota > Candidatus Lernaellaia > Candidatus Lernaellales > Candidatus Alcyoniellaceae > Candidatus Alcyoniella > Candidatus Alcyoniella australis. Next base: position 12,792 of record JAVCCG010000021.1, on the reverse strand, counting down.
CCTTGGTTCCCCTGGAACAGCTTTTGCCCGACCTGGAAAAGATCTGGCACAGCGGGATCGTCACCCAGGGGCCGTACACCGTGCGGCTGGAGCAGGCGGCCGCAGCCCTGGCCGGTACGGGTTACTGCGTGGCGCTCAACTCCTGCACCTCGGGGCTGATCCTGACCCTGGCCGCGCTGGAGCTTTCCGGCGAGGTGCTGATGCCCTCGTTCACCTGGGCCAGCACGGCCCACGCCGCGCTGTGGAACCGGCTGGATCCGGTGTTCTGCGACGTGCTGCCCGGCGAGCTGACCATCGATCCGGACGACGCGGAGCAGCGCATCACGCCGCGCACCAAGGCCCTGCTCGCCACCAACGTCTTCGGTATGCCGCCGGATATCCAGCGCCTGGAACGGCTGTGCGACAAGCACGGGCTGGCGCTGATCTTCGACGCGGCCCAGGGGATCGGCGCCAGACGCGGCGGACGCCCTCAGGGCTCGTTCGGCCGCGCGGAGGTCTTCTCGCTCTCGCCGACCAAGGTCGTCACGGCCCTCGAGGGCGGACTGGTGACCACGGACGATGAGCAGCTCGACGCGCGCGTGCGCTCGATGCGCGACTACGGCAAAGGTTTGGGCCCCGACGGGCCGGACATCGTGCGGCTGGGGCTCTCGGCGCGGATCAGCGAGGTGCAGGCCGCGGTGGGCATCGCCCAGCTCGGGCTGCTCGGACGGCTGTCGCGGGCGCGCGCCGCGTTGACCGATCGCTACCGCTCGCAGCTCTCGGGGCTGACCGGAGTCGGATTTCAGACCACGCCCGAATCCACGACCAGCGCCAACACCTACTTCGTAATTCAGATCGGACCCGAGTGTCGATTGCAACGCGACGAGCTGGCGCGGCAAATGGCGGAGCATTCGATTCAGACCAAACCGTACTTCTGGCCGCCGGTCCATCAGCAGACGGCCACGAAGAGCTACGCCCGCGGCGCGCTGCCGGTGACCCAAGAGGTTTCGCGTCGCAGCCTGGCCCTGCCGCTGTGGTCGGACATGCCGCTCTCGGCGCAGGATCGGGTGATAGAGACGCTCTATCGCCTGCTGGGCGACTGAGGCGCGCGGACGTGATTCCTGAGATCGCTGGTGTATAATCGCAAAATTGGTGATGAGCCGCAGATGCGGATTCATGGAGAATCCAGGCTGAAGAAATGATAGACGGATTTTTTAAAAGCGCGGCCGGGCGGATGGTGATCCGCTACCGGCGCGCCTTGATCGTGATCTCGCAGATTGCGCTGGTCGGCGCGGCCTACGTGCTGGCGACCCTGCTGTGCAACGATTTCCACGTGCCGCAGTCCCAGCGGCGCATGTTCTCCCAGGGGCTGCTGCTGGTCGTGGCGGTCAAGCTGTTGGTCTTCTACTACTACGACCTGTACCGCGGCTGGTGGCGCTACGTGGGCATGGCCGACCTGATCGACATCGTCAAGGCGCTGACCGTCTCGAGTTTCTTAATTGCCCTGGGTATGGCGTTTTTCTACCAGCTTCCGCTGGGTGCGCGCTCGGTGCTGATCGTCGACTGGTTCGTCTCGCTGGCGTTCATCGGCGGCGCACGCTTCGGACTGCGTGCGATGCGCGAGCAGCGTCGGGAACCGGCGAGCCAGGGCGCTGCGCGCAACGTGCTGATCTACGGCGCGCAGGAGATCGCCGTGGGACTGTTGCGCGAGATGCGCAGCCGCCCCGAGCTGCGGTTGAATCCGGTGGGATTCATCGACGACTACGCCCCGAAAAAGGGATTCAAAATAATGGGCGTGCCGATCCTGGGCTCGAGCGATGAACTGCCGCAGATCATCGGCAGCCGGCTGATCGACGAGATCATCGTGGCCCAGGCCGACTTCCGGCCACGCGAGCTCAGCCAGCTGGTGGCCAAACTCAAGGGCGTACAGGTGCGGATCAAGGTCGTGCCCGCGCTGACCGACATCATCCAGGAGCGCGTGCGGGTCAAGCATTTGCGCGAGGTCGACATCGAGGACCTGTTGGGCCGCGAGCGGGTGGAGATGAACGAGGAGCGCGTGCGCTCGATCCTCTACCGCAAGCGGATCCTGATCACCGGCGCGGGCGGATCGATCGGCTCGGAGCTGGCGCGGCAGGTTGCCAACCACGGGCCGCAGTCGATCATGCTTTACGAGCGCGGCGAGAACGACCTGTTCTACATCGACATGGAGCTGCGCACGGCCGTGCCCAACATCCCGATCAAGGCGATGATCGGCGACATCACCGACCGCCGACACTTCGAGCGCACCCTTGCATCCTACCGTCCCGAGCTGGTGCTGCACGCCGCGGCCTACAAGCACGTGCCGATGATGGAGCTGCACCCCCTCGAGGCGATCAAGAACAACGTCCTGGGCACGCGCAACGTGATCGAGGCCTGCATTGCCGCGGGTGTGGAGAAGTGCGTGCTGATCAGCACCGACAAAGCGGTGCGGCCGCGCAACGTGATGGGCATGACCAAGCGCGTGGCCGAGTTGACGATGCTCGGCTACGGCGGACGGTCCACGAGGTTTTTTGCGGTGCGCTTCGGCAACGTGCTGGACAGCGCCGGGTCGGTGGTGCCGCTGTTCCGGCGGCAGATCGAGGTCGGCGGGCCGGTGACCGTGACCCATCCCCAGGCCACGCGCTACTTCATGACCATCCCCGAGTCGGTCTCGCTGGTGCTCGAGGCGGCCTCAATGGGCCGCGGCGGCGAGGTCTACATTCTCGAGATGGGCGAGCCGGTGCGGATCATCGACCTGGCGCGCAACATGATCCGCCTCAGCGGCTACGAGCCGGACCAGGACATCGAGATCAAGATCACCGGATTGCGTCGCGGCGAGAAGCTGCACGAGGAGCTGTTCACCGACGAGGAGCGGGTCAAGCCGACTTGGAACCGCAAGATCATGGTCGTCACCGGCGAGACGCGCGTGGGCGACGAATTCCTCGCCAAGCTGCAACAGCTCGAGCAGATCGTCAGCGACGAGGAGACCGAGGCCGCGCTGGCACTGCTGACCGAGATCTCCAGCGGCGAGCCCGAGGCCGCGCCCGACGAGCTGCCCGACGAAAACGCGACCCCCCCAGACGTCGAAGGGTGAGACGATGAACACGCTGCTGGTCTCGCTGATGTGGGAGATCTGCAACCTGGGCTCGCTCAACCTCAGCACGCTGTTGCGCGAGCGCGGGCACCGCGCGATCGACGTCTTTCTCACCTGCGGCAAGCAAGAGGATCAAAACGACGTCGAGCAGCTCGCCGCGCTGATTGAGCGCGAGCAAATCCGGCTGGTCGGCCTCTCGCTGATGACCCTCAACTTCGAGCGCGCCGCCTGGCTCACCCGGCAACTGCACGAGCGCTTCGCGGATCTGCCGATCGTCTGGGGCGGAGTGCATCCGACCATCGCTCCGGAGCAGTGCCTGGAGCACGCGGACGCGGTGGTGCAAGGCGAGGGCGAGGGCGCGCTGCTCGACGTTGTCGCGGCGTTGGAGCGCGGCGCGGATTTGGCCGGCATCCCCAACGTGGCTCTCAGGCGCAACGGCGAGCTGTTGCGCAGCGACCTGCGAGCGCCTGAACAGCAATTGGACCGCTTCCCATTTCCGCGATTTGAGTTCGACGCGGCGTACGTGCGCGACCAGGGGCTGCTCAAGCCGCTGAACCTCGAGCTATACCGCAAGAACGTGGTGCGCGCCGGCGTGATCTACGACGTGATGATGACCCGCGGCTGCCCCTTTAACTGCACCTATTGCTGCAACTGGACCTTCCGCAAGCTCTATCAGGGCAAGGGCCCGCTGCTGCGCTCGCGCTCGGTGGATCACGTGATGCACGAGATCGACTGGGCAACGCGCACCTTCCCCTTTGTGCGGTTGATCAACATGCAGGACGACAGCTTCCTCTCGGCGGACGAGCAGGTGATCGAGGAGTTCGCCGCCAAGTTTAAGCAGCGCGGGCTGACGCTAATCTGCAAGGCCCTGCCGACCTACATCAGCGAACGCAAGCTGCGGCTGTTGCGCGACGCGGGGTTGGAGCACATCCAGATCGGCCTGCAGGGGTCGCAGCGCGCCAACCGCGAGATCTACCGCCGCGCGGTGAGCCATGAGGATTTTCTGCGCGCCACGCAACTGATCCGCAAGCTGGGGATCGCCGGGCGCTACGACGTGATTGTCGACAACCCCTGGGAGACCGACCGCGACCGGCTGCAACTGGTGCGCACGCTGCTTAAAACCCCGCGGCCCTATTGGCTCAACATCTTTCCCCTGGCGTACTTCCCGGGCACGCAGATCGCGGCCATGGCGCAACGCGACGGGATCGACGTGGGCGACTCGGACGGGTACAGCTATTTCTACGGCAAGCCGCGACGCGATTTTTTCAACCTGCTGATTCAGGTGGTGCCGCGGATCAGCCCCTGGCTGGCCGAGCTTTTAATTCGCAACCGCGACAAGCGCCTCGCGTTTTTACTGCTGGCGTTCTACGCCGAGCGCTGGGACAAATCGCGGCTGGAGCTGATGAAGTGGGTCTCGGCCCGGCCGCGGCTGATGAAGCTGGCCAAGCGAATCTACTTTCTAGTTAAAAGGTAGGCCCCGAATCAGCGCAGTTTGATCAATTGCAGGTTGAACTTTTCCAGCAGCGCGTCGACCGTATTTACCGCGGCCGAGTTCTCGCGCACCATCCGTGCGCGGCCCAGGTCGAACTCTTGCGGTTGTTCGCCCTGTGGAAGTTTGCGGCTGACAGTGTTGACCACCGAGGGGTAGGTTCTTGATCGGCCGAGCATCATGTCCTCGAGCTGAAATTCGCGCAGCAGCCAGGCCATGCCGTCGGGCATGATCCGCCAGTAGTCCTTGGGCGCGCGGTGGATCGGACAGCGCGTGGGCACGGTGACGATCAGCCGTCCGCCTGGGACCAGCACGCGCTGCGCCTCGTCGATGATCGTCTGCGGCACGGCCACGTGTTCGAGGGTGTTCAGGCACAGCAGGGTGCCGATCGAGCAATCGTCGACCACGCCGCGCATGTCCGCCGCGTCGCAGATGATGTCGAGCTTGACCCCGCGCTCCTGGTAGGAGCGGATGTCCTGGGTGATGTAGGCGCGCGAGCCGAACAGGCGGCGATAGTAGTCGGGCTTCCATCCGGCGCCGATCTCGAGCACCGGCTCACTGATCTCGAACTGCTTAACGGCCCAGGCCACATAGGCCAGCGACTTGGGATCCACGGTGCCTCCGCTCGGCGTTTAAGGTAAAGTAAAGTTTAAATCATTGTGCAAGGGAGCGGAAGCTTATCGGTTGCGATGAATAACATTGGCCAACTACGCGCATCGCAGGTGCTGGCGATCAGCCTGCAGGGGCTGGGCAATCTGTTGCTCGCAGCACCGGCGATTAATGCCGTGGCGCACGCCCTGGGCGGTCCGCTCGATCTGGCGTTGCGCACGCCAACGGCCGTGCGCTTTGTGCGCCAGACCGGCCTGGCCGCCAACACGCTGCTGCTGCCTCCCGGACGCGCGGGCCTGCCGCGGCTCGCCGCGCAATGCAGGGCAGGGCGCTACCGTGCCGCGTTGGTCTGCTTTCCCGGCGGCAGGGCGGCGCAACTGTTGGCCCGGCTCAGCGGCGCGACCGTGCGCATCGGCCACGAGCTGCCCGGCGGCATGGGAAGCCTGGCCCGGCTGCTCACCGTGCGCATTGCGCACGATCCGCTGGCCCACGACGTGGAGCGCAACATGCAGCTCGCCGAGGCGTTGCTCGGAGCAACGCCTCGGCGTTTGCCCGGCCCGGCGATCAAGCTGCCGGACTCGGCATTGGAACGCGCCGATGATTTTATCCGTGAAAGCGGCCTTCAAAGCGCGGGCCTGGTGGGGATCCATCCGGGGAGCGATCCGGGATTTGCCGACAAGCGTTGGCCTGCCCGACATTTCGCGCGCCTGGCCGAGCTGATCCACGAGCACCTCGGCTGGAACACGATCGTGCTCGACGGTCCCGACGAGACCGTCATCGAGGCGCAGATCCGCGACTTGGCGCAGGTTCCAATGCAGTCCCTGGATGGCGCTCTGGACGTACTGGACACTGCCGCGCTGATCGCGCGCTGTAGGGCCGTGGTCAGCAACGACTCGGGAATCATGCACCTGGCCTGCGCCGTGGGCGCACCGTGTCTGGCGCTGTTCGGGCCGTCGCAATCAACGCGCGCCGCGCCGTGGAGCGAGCGCGCCGCAAGCGTGGTCAGCGATCTGGAATGCGCGCCGTGCCACTCGCTGCAGGGCCGCGCCGACTGCCCGCAAGGCTATCCGCTGTGCATGGAGCGCATCGAGCCCGAGGTCGTTTTACAGCGCCTGGTCGAGCTGATCGGTAATTAACTGTTCAATAAGCGCCGAGTTTGAAACAATAAACCTACCTACAAATTGCAGGTGACGTTGATGGAGACTTGGCGCACTCCGGTCGTACTGTTTATCTTACTGCTCGCGGCCACGCTGATCGTCTCGGCCTGCGACAACGCAGCCGACGATGATGACGACGACGCGGCGGACGACGACGCGGACGATGACGACGACTCGGACGACGATGAAGAGGAGCCGTACTATGATCCGCGTGAGCTTGGGCCGTACCAGGTGGGCGTCACCACGCTGGTGCTGATCGACCAGGGGCGCTGGGACCCGGCCACACAAAGCGCGCGCACGCTGCCGGTGGAGGTCTGGTATCCGGCCACGGACCAGACGGCCGACCTGCCGCGCGACACGGTGCGCGGATTTCTCGGCGATTGGGACGAGTACGTGCTCCAACTTTTTGCGCAGATGGGGGCCACGCCCGAGGATCTAGCCAACTTTGACAACGAGACCGGAGCGGTGCGCGACGCCCAGCTCGAGTCCGGCGACGCGCCGTACCCGATGGTGCTGTTCTCCCACGGGTTCGGCGGAATTCGGTTTCAGAACTACACCCAGTGCGAGTACCTGGCGAGCCACGGGTTCATCGTGGCCGCGCCGGACCATACGGGCAACGCGCTGGTCACCACGCTGCCCGACGAGGTGATCGAGTTCCGTGAGGATCTGGAGTCGATCAGCCTCTTGCAGCGCAAGGCCGACTTCAGCTTTCTGCTCGACGCGTTCACCGGGCTCTCGGCGTTAGACCCCGATGGCCGCTTGACCGGCGCGATCCAGACCGAGCGCTTCGGCGGCATGGGGCATTCCTTCGGCGGCAGGTCGATCGCCGAGACCACCAAGGACGACCAGCGCCTGGCCGCGGCGATCAACATGGCCTCGTACATGCTCCCCCGGATCGAGCCGACCTACGACACGTCGATGATGTTCATGATTGCCCTGGAGGACGTCACCATGGCCGACGTGATTTTCCTGATGCGCTGGGACTACACCCTGGTGCCGCCGCCCAAGTTCAAGCTCGAGCTGCACGACGCGGGGCACTACACCTTCTCCGATTCCTGCATCCTGCTGCCCTCGATTATCGGCAACCACAACGGCTGCGGCACAGGCGAACGCCTCGAGGGCGGCGAGCCGTTCGAGTTCATCGACCACGACGCGGCGTTCGCGGCGATCAACGCCTACACCGTGGCGTTCTTTAGCTTCAACCTGCGCGACGACCAACAGGCGGCCGACCTGCTGACCGAGAACCTCTTTCCCGATCGCCTGGACTGGGAGTACCAGCTACAGAAATAGCCCCACGGGCATATTGAGGCGCAGGGCTTAAGACCGAATGCGCGGCGCTGCAACGCCCGGCCTAGTTGGCGGGCGATTGATTCCCCTTTGCAATAACCCACGGGTTTGAAACAATACGCGCGTCATAAATTGTGAGGTGACGTTGATGCAAACCTGGCGCACCCTGGCCGCGCTGCTGACCCTGCTGCTTTTTGCGGCGCTGATCGTCTCGGCCTGCGACAACGCAGCCGACGATGACGACGACGACGCGGCGGACGACGACGCGGACGCGGACGATGACGACGACTCGGACGATGACGACGACTCGGACGACGACGAAGAGGAGCCGTACTATGATCCGCGTGAGCTTGGGCCGTACCAGGTGGGCGTCACCACGCTGGTGCTGATTGACGAGGAGCGCTGGGACCCGGCCACCGACAGCGAGCGCACGCTGCTGGTGGAGGTTTGGTATCCGGCCACCGACGAGACGGCGAACCTGCCGCGCGACACGGTGCGCGGGTTCCTCGGCGATTGGGACGAGTACGTGCTGCAACTTTTCGCAGAGGAGGGGGCCACGCCCGAGGAGCTGGAGAACTTTGACAACGAGACCGGCGCGGTGCGCGACGCCCAACTCGAGTCCGGCGACGCGCCGTACCCGATGGTGCTCTTCTCCCACGGGTTCGGCGGAATCCGGTTTCAGAACTACACCCAGTGTGAATATCTGGCGAGCCACGGCTTCATCGTGGTCGCGCCGGACCACACGGGCAACGCGATGGTCACCACGCTGCCCGAGGGCGTGATCGAGTTCCGCGAGGATCTGGTGCCGGTAAGCTTCTGGCAGCGTAAAAATGATTTCAGTTTCCTGATGGACGCGTTCACCGAGCTCTCGGCCGACGATCCCGACGGCCGCTTTAGCGGCGCGATTCAGACCGAACACTTCGGCGGCATGGGGCATTCCTTCGGCGGCACGTCGATCGCCGAGACCACCAAGGACGATCCGCGGCTGACCGCGGGGATCGACATGGCCTCTTTCATGTTCCCCTGGATCGATCCGAGCTACGATAAGTCGATGATGTTCATGATCGCCCTGGAGGACGGCACCATGGGCGACGTGATCTTCCTGATGCGCTGGGACTACATACTGGTGCCGCCGCCCAAGTTCAAGCTCGAGCTGCGCGACGCGGGGCACTACACCTTCTCCGACTCGTGCATCCTGCTCCCCTCGATCCTCGGGGACGAGGACGGCTGCGGCATGGGCCAGCGCCTCGAGAGCGGGGAGCCGTTCGAATTCATCGACCACGACGTCGCGTTCGAGGCGATCAACGCCTACACCGTGGCCTTTTTCAGCTTCAACCTGCGCGACGATCTGCAGGCAGCCGACCTGCTGACCAAGAACCTCTATCCCGACCGCATGGACTGGGAGTACGAGCTAGAGGAATAAGCGCAGACTCTCAATACGCTGTTGATCTTCAGAATCGAGGTTTTGTCGCACAAGCCTCTTCGCGGGGTGGGTCGTAGCATAACGACCATCGCTGTACGCGAGCTTTGGTGCAGCTCAAAGCTGCCCGGCCTGTGCGCGGGGTGGGTCGTTGCATAACGACCATCGCTGTGCGCGAGTTTTGGTGCAGCTCAAAGCTGCCGCCGATTGACAGCTTAGCGTGCCGTTGCTAGTGTTCGTCCGCCGGTTTTAGCGGAAAAACACGCATACCAAATCAACGATAATCCTTATTGCCGAGGGGGAGAGCATGCTGAGCTTCGAGCTTACCAACGAGCAGAACATCCTGCGTAAAACAGTGCGCGATTTTGCGGAGAAAGAGATCGCTCCGGTTGCCCAGAAACTGGATGAGGAGCAGGGGTTCTCGGTTGAGCTGACGCGCGGCATGGCCGATCTGGGCCTGTTCGGGATATTCGTCCCCGAGGAGTTCGGCGGCACGGAGATGGGGTACTTAAGCTACATCATCGCGGTGGAGGAGATCGCGCGCGTGGACGGCTCCCAGGCGGCGACCGTGGCCGCGGGCAACTCGTTGGGCATCGGCCCGATTAACTATTTTGGCAACCAGCAGCAGAAATCCGAATGGCTGCCCAAGCTCTGTGCGGGCCAGTGCCTGGCCTCGTTCGGCCTGACCGAGCCCAACGCCGGGTCGGACGCCGGGGCTTCGAAAACCAACGCCAAGCTCGATAACGGCGAATGGGTAATCAACGGCTCCAAGATTTTTATCACCAACAGCGCCGGTCCAATGGCCGGGATCTGCACTGTGCAGGCGATTACCGGCAAGCGTGAGGATGGACGCAACGAGATCAGCTGCATTTTGGTGCCCAGCGGAACCGAGGGGTTCAAGGCCGTGCCCATGCACGACAAGATGATGTGGCGCGCCTCGGATACCGGCGAGCTGTACTTCGACGACTGCCGCGTGCCCGAGGCCGACATTCTTGGCAAGCGCGGCGAGGGTTTCCGTCAAATGCTGGCGACCCTCGACGGCGGACGGCTGTCGATCGCGGCCATGGGCCTGGGCGGCGCCCAGGGTGCGTACGAGGCGGCGTTGCGTTACTCCCAGGAGCGCGTGCAGTTCGGCAAGCCGCTGTGCAAGTTTCAGGTCAACGCGTTCAAGCTCGCGGACATGGCCACCGAGATCGAGGCTGCGCGCGGACTGCTGTACAAGGCGTGTTGGCTGCGCGACGAGGGCAAGCCGTTCGGCAAGGTGGCGGCAATGGCCAAGCTCTACTGCTCCGAGGTGATGGGGCGCGTGGTCAACCAGGCGGTGCAGCTTCACGGCGGATACGGACTGATGAAGGAGTATCCGGTGGAGCGTTTCTACCGCGACCAGAAGCTGCTCGAGATCGGCGAGGGGACCTCCGAAGTGCAGCGGATCGTCATCGCCCGGCACATCGGGGTCTAAGTGCAGCTTTAAATTCGGCTTAGAGCCGCCACAAAACTCGCGTATCACGCTGGTAGTAATCCCACGACCCGCACCGCGCCCGGCTTTGAGCCGGGGGCAAAACACGCGCACTGCGATTGGTTTTAACAACGCCCAGCCCCGCGTCGCGGCGAGTATCGTTTAACAACGTGCATTGTCCGATCGCGAGTATTGGTGCGGCTCAAAGCCGCCCTCTCGCGCCGGTGCTTGACGCGGGATCAACAGGACAAGTATCTTTGCCCCGGAGATAATTATGTCCGATTTCGACCTGCATCTGGCAAAGGCCCACCTTGAGCAGCAGGGTTACCTTGTGGCTCTGTCGATCCCTGCGCCGGGATCGAGCCCGGTGAAGTTCGACGACGTGATCGATCTGTTCGGGCTCAAGCTCGAGAACGGCAAGGCGGTCCACGGAGTCGTGGGCTGCGTCAAGGGCTGGTGGCAGGGCAAGCGTTATCTCACGCCGAGCGTAATCACCTTTCAGCTCGGCGAGCAGTCGGGGATTTTGTCCACGGCCTTTTCCGAGATCAAGTTCGAGTTCCTGCGAAAGCTGTTCAACCTCGGCGACGAGATCGAGTTCGAACAGATGTTGTTCTTCCCCCAGCGCAGCCCGCAAAAGGCCGAGCAGGCCGAACAGATGCTCGAGCAGATGCAGATCAAACCGATCTATCTGGCCGACCTGATCGCCGAGATGTTGCCGCGGCTGCGACGCGATTTGGCGGGCAATCCATTGGAGTGGTTGACCGACCTGCGTCGAATGCGCAACAGCCCGCTGGTGCTCGAGAGCCTGGACAACGCCAAGCGCGAGAAGGAACTTGTGTCTCAGGACGACCGCGACGAGCCCTCGCCCCAGCTCTCGTTCTTCGCGGGCAAGTCCCGCCAATAGGAGTTCTACGGTGAAGTGGACGTTGCGCTTGATCGTGGCGGTCGTGATTGCGGCCGTGGTGCTCACCTTCGGCGTGCTCAAGCTCGACTGGTTCGCCGGCAGCGGGCTCAGCCGCAGCCTGCACCAGATCGTCGATTCCCAGACCACGCAGACGCAGACGGCCGAGCCGACCCCGACCGAGGTCACCGATGAAGAGCGCCAGGATTTCAACCAGGGGCTCGATCAGATACTCGATCCCGAGAACAAATAACCAAGAGAATATGATGGCCGGTGAAGTCAAACACGCCGGGGCGGTTGCTCCCGGAACGCCGGGGAAGATGACGCTGGAAGTGCGCGGGGCCGCGCTGAACGATCTCGACGCGCTGGTCGAGCTCGACGCGCGCTGTTTCGAGCCGGGCATTGCCTACGACCACGCTACGTTCTTCGGACTGCTGGTCGACAGCAAAGCCTACGCGCCGCTGCTGCTGCGCGACAATCGGCTGATCGCGTTCGCCATTGCGCTCCGTTCCAAGTCGACCGGCCACCTGGTCACTATCGACATCGACGACGAATTTCGCCGCCAGGGGCTGGCCCAGCAATTGCTGGCGATGATCGTCGAACATTTTGTGGGGCTTGAGATCGAGCGCATCGAGCTCGAGGTCAACACGGCCAATACGGCAGCGTATAACTTTTATTTAAAGAACGGTTTTACGATTTCACATACCGAGCGCAATTATTACGGGCCGGGACGCGATGCCTATATAATGTTAAAGCAGTTGGTGAAAAAGTCGGAATAATCGGGCCGGGCCCTTGACATAACGGCCTTACCCACTATAATTCCTCGCCTTCAGGGTCGGAGCAGACTCTGGCGGGCTGGTGTAGCTCAACTGGTAGAGCAGCGCACTTGTAATGCGCAGGTTGCGGGTTCGAGTCCCATCACCAGCTCCAAGAGGGTGACTAATGTCATTCGAGGCCGCGCGGACAGGGTGTTTGGTCGCTGCGGTCAAAAATAGAATATTGTGGAGGGATGCCCGAGTGGCCAAAGGGAGCAGACTGTAAATCTGCCGGCGGATGCCTACGGAGGTTCAAATCCTCCTCCCTCCACCACCTGAATACGGGGACGTTACACCGGGCGGGAGTAGCTCAGTTGGCTAGAGCAACAGCCTTCCAAGCTGTGGGTCGCGGGTTCGAATCCCGTTTCCCGCTCCAAACAGCGGATTATAAACAGGGGCGCTAGCGCCGCAAGTCATTTATCGACCATGACGGGGGGCTAAGAGGATGGCCAAGGAAAAATACAATCGTAATAAGCCACATCTCAATGTTGGTACGATTGGTCACATCGATCACGGCAAGACGACGTTGACCAGTGCGATTACCAAGGTGATGTCTGATAAAGGGTT